>CAYLOF010000371.1:0-1980 GCA_964385215.1 uncultured Thermoplasmatales archaeon | reverse complement strand
TATACATTGGTTCAGGTAACTATCTTAAAGCCATTGAAGTAATAGAAAATAACCCTCCATCTAAACCCACCATAGATGGTTCTCCATCTGGAAAAATAAACATAGAACATAACTATAGTTTTATATCAACTGATCCTGATGGTGATGAAATCTCTTATTATATCGAATGGGGAGATGGGTTGTATACTGGTTGGACAAGAACATTGCCATCTGGTGAACCGCTTAATGCTTCTCATATCTGGGAGCAGAGAGATAGTTATACAATCAGAGCAAAAGCTAAGGATGAAAATGGTGCAGAGAGTGACTGGGCAACACTGGAAGTCAGTATGCCAAAAAACAAATTATCAAACAGAATCTCATTCCTATTTCTAGAGAAAATAATTCAAAAGTTCCCAATCTTAGAACAAATACTTACACGCCACATATTTCAGTAAAATATAAAATTTCAAGTAGCAAGGAAGAACTCTCTTCCTTTTTATATTAATGTTATTTTAAAAAGATGTTTTTCTCTGTTTTTGGGAGTACTTTCAATAGCCCCGTACGAGAGTTTATAAGGAGAAAATACATTATAATTTTGACAGTATAATTTAGAATAAATATAATCTAAATTGTGAAAATAATGACCCTCAGAGTACGACGAATACTCCAAGGGTCCGGAGGTCGATAACTGTGGTATCAACCCCAGATAGGAATATAGAAGGTAGTGGATATAAAGCTTTTTCTAAAGAAGAACTCAAAGAGTTTACAGAAGTACAAACATGGTTGAAAACAATCGGCAGGTCATCTGTTGGCATATATACTAATGCACTAAAGAAATTTTGTGAATTCTCAGGTAAAGACCCTGAAGAACTTATTCTGATGAGGGACAAAGAGACAAGAAATCCTGATCCAAACAGTAGAACAGGAGTTAGAGATCTAATTCTTGATTTCCGCAGATACTTGGAGATGGAAAATTATGCGCCAAAAACCATTAATGCACTTGATGGAAGTGTAAGGAGCTTTTTTACTGCCGTGCTCGGGACAGCTGGGATGATCAATGTAAAGAATTATAGAAATAGGGACGTATCTACAAAGAAGGATTTGGTCCCAACCATTGAAGAACTTAAAAGGATGGTTGATGTCGGTAACCTAAGCGAAAAAATCAGGATACTCTTTATTGCTCAGACCGGTATGAGGATTTCTGATGCTTTAAAGTTGAAAGTTGGAGATATTCAAAGAGAGTTAGATCTTGGAAGAGTGCCTTTAGCAATTAGCTATTTACCTAAAAAAGATAGAGAAAGTATCGGAGAACGGATTACATTCTTAGCTAGTGATGGTGTAGAAATCCTGAAAAGATATCTGGAATGGAGACAGAGAAAGGGAGAGAATTTAACCTCTGAAAGCCCACTATTTATTGGTAGAACAAAACGGGGCAATAAATCATTGACCCAACAGAAGTTCAATAAGATGTTGAAGAACATTGCAGCAAAAGCAGGCCTTAATGGAGATAACAAATATGGTGTTGTAAGATCACATTCCTTACGGAAGTTCTTCATAACACAGCTTACAAATCATGGCGTTGAAGACAAGATTATCAACTTCCTTACATGTCATAAAATTTCAGAAGTAGATAGAGTATATTGGTCTAGGAGAATAGACGAACTGAGAAATATCTATGCACAAAGGCAGCAATACCTTAATCCAATAAATCACAAACGAGAATATGATCTCAATAAGTTAAAAGATATAAAAGCTAAAATTAGGGAACTTGAAAGAAGGATAAAATATCTGGAGAAAATAAAAACAAATTCTGGCGACTACGATGCTATAATCGTAACTTCTGAAGCGAAAATTGTTGAACTCGTTAAACTTGGTTATGATTGTCAACCTGTTGGAACGAGTAGATGGATAATGAGAAGGCAAATTTGCCCTTAAAGGTTCAGAAAACTTATTTATGAGATATTATATGTCGTCGTATCATGGCAGCGAAAAAAAGTAGCA
>CAYLOF010000370.1:0-1989 GCA_964385215.1 uncultured Thermoplasmatales archaeon | reverse complement strand
AGCAAAATCGGATTTTAAAAGAGAAAGGATGTAACTGTAAGATTTAAATCTAATTATCATATATGTAGATTTTCTCCTGTTAGTATGTCCACGAGCCTGGCGGGTTAAGGGAGTTTTACAGGAGAAAAACTGCATTTAGAACATCTATTTTTTGTTTGTATGAAGCTATCTGTGATCTCTAATCCTGTACAAGTCTAGCACTTATTGACCAATAATAGGCTTCATCTACGATTTTATATTTTGCAGAACTATGATACTCTACATGGTCTTCACGTATGGAGCTATCATATGTAAGATATACATTACAAAAAGCGTACCCTTGGTCAGGAATTTTTACAGATTCAACTGCAAAAGGTGTCCAACCAATACTGTCAGTAGTTCTAACAAGTGTTTTTTGTATATTTCCATTAATTCCAAAATCAAAGGTTACAGGAGCTCCTACTACTGGTTATCCTGTACTATTGAACACTTGAGCAAGTGCTTCAATCATAGTAAATACTGATAAATCTATAGTATCTCCAGTTTCTTCTTCACACCCACTTAAAATCCCTACACTAAATACCATCAATGCAATCAGCAGTATTGCTATTTTTTCATTCTCCTTCCTCAAACTACAATCTCAAAACAAGTATTGGTTTATAAAATTCTCTTTAAAAATTGTTTAGGTTATGTTTTGAAAAAAACCTAAATGAAATTATATTTAACAAAATAAATTCAACGGACCTGGCTTGTTGAGAATAACCTATAAAGTGAGATTTAAATTTAGCTTTTACAAAAATGCAAATTTCGTTTTTTCAAGTTCTAGCCAACCAAAATCCTTCTTTTTTCTTAGCTATAAATCAGTGCTGGGTTTAACCCGTATACCATATGTCTATAACTGTCGCAAAACCCGTTTCTAAGCCTAGTTTAGAAAAAAATGTTTTTGTTGGTAAAAAATAGAGAGATTCACTCCTCTCTTCTTTGATAAGTATTGTAAAATTGTTTTTAATTTTTAAATTTTACATAACCACAAGAAAGACACATTCCACCATGACAAGTGACAATTCCACCACATTTTGGACATTTCCATTTTTCTACTTCTTTTTCTAAAAACTTCTTTATTCCATGTTTTTTAATATACTCCTGGTTTTCAAGCATGCTCATATGATACTTAGTACGATATCTTTTATCCAAATCTTTTAGTCTTTTACAAGGAATTTTAGAGCATTCATAACAAAAACCAGATTCACTCTTCTTAATCATATCGCAATTAACGATAATGCATTCTCTGCAACCTCTCAACTTATCCTCATCAGGTGCTCGACAACCTGGACATTGATTCTTTTCTCGATAATAGTACTTACAGATACCGCAATTCATCCCACAAGGAGCAATAAGTGATGTCTTCTTCGATAATTTAGAATTCACATTTTTAGCTTTATAAGGAATTATCTATTATATTTTTTGTAAAAGATACTTGATCTTAACATAAATCAGTAAGTAATAAAAAAGTAAGTATATTAACAATTAAGACTATCAACTCAAAATTTTTGAGGTAAAATGTCATTGATACCTGATTTAGAACTTGGTATATGGAATGCATGGATTTTTACTATCTGGTTAATTATATCGCCATTTTTATCAGGAATTATTGTTAATGAGAAAAGAATTTCTAAAAATCTAAGAGCCTCTGCTCCTATGAAACATGAGAAAACATTCAATGTAATTTCGATGGCGGCAGTTATTTTTGGTTTTATATATTCAATCTTTCTCCCCTTAAAAATTAACACAATATGGTTTTACATAGGTTTATTAATATTCTTTATTGGTCTTAGTATTGATTTTTCAGTTTTTTATACTCTTAGAAAATCTGAACTAGATAAACCTTTCACAAAAGGGCCATATAAATACTCAAGACATCCAATATATATCGCATTATTATTGATAACAACTAGTATAACAATAATGAGCCTATCTTGGATTTTCTCGCTCGTTGTTATAATATTAATT
>CAYLOF010000369.1:0-1990 GCA_964385215.1 uncultured Thermoplasmatales archaeon | reverse complement strand
AGGGAGTGGACTTTCACCACCTAGCCGATGGTCATGCAAGGCACGCATACTTTCACCCACCTCTTTTTTACATATATAAACCAGAACAGCCCTTCCTGCTTTTAGAAAGACGATAAATACAGGGGACATAGCCGGCAAGGGGGTGCATCCCTACCACCAACCCTCTCCCATTCTTCTCCCTTTGCTGGTTTTTCTGCCATTTTTTATTATAACCAGAACATTTAAATTAAAATATTGTATTACTTTTCAGTAGATTAATTCGGGGAGGAACAAATTATGTCTGATAATTGGATAAGAAAAGCATTGGTTTTTGTTGCAATAGGGTTGTTTATAGGAGCGGGTGTTGTACCAAGTTTAAGTGGAAATATCGGAAATAATTGTAATAATCCATGTATAAATCTTAATCGAAACAAGAAGCCTTTTGATATTGAAAGCAAAGGATGTAATGTTGAACGAGAAACTATAACTGATCCGACTGGTGACATGAATTTATTTGTATACAATATGCCAAACACTGTTATGATAGATGACAGCGATAAAAATATTTGGTTCAATATTTCTCAAAAGATAACCATAGAAATTTTTGGAGAAAACTCTGATAATCCAATGAATGCATCAATAAATATAAGAGGTTGTGGGTTGAATATTTTCATCGACGAAGATGAAGCAGTAGAAAAAGATTATTTTATAGATAATGGAATATATGAGATTAATATCTCACCAAAAATTGGCGGTACTTTAACAATAACCGTTACAAACAGGACTGAAAACAAGGAGGAAAGTAGAGATTTTAATATATATGGTTTACTTGAATCTGTGACAACATCAATTGGAGATGATAAAAAAATTACGTTTGGTAAAACTGAAAATATAACTATAGTAATAACTAATGGACAGTACTGTGAAATACATCTTACTTGGTTTGATAAAAATTGGGACAATGCTATTTTTATAAACAAAAAGATTGGAGATTGCACATCTGGTAATGGTCTTAATGGTGAGTTTGAATTTGTTGTAACAGAAAATGATATACCCTATGATTTTGGATATATAGTGATCGTAGCCAATGCCGGAGATTATTATTCCTATGATATTATTGAAATTGATAAACCAATATTGAAAAAAATGTTTATTGGAGGAAGAATTAATAATCTTAATCAATTAGAGGGGGGCAGTACCTTTAATTCAGTCAGTTTACGATGTATCAATTTTTCACCTTTTTCAATTGATAAATATCAATCAAACGAAAAATTCATTGTTTCAAATGAGTATGTTGGGTTATTAACCAAATGGTATGTACTTGGATTCTTCGAAGGGGCTTTATCTTAATCTTTCAAAGCTAGTGATTAGATTCATTTTTAGTGCCACCATGCCAAAAAACAAAGCAATCAACCCATTCTTATTATTCTTAGAAAGACTCATGGAGCGGTTTCCAATATTGGAGCAGATATTACATTCAATCTATGATAAACTAACGGTTTTCTAGTGAATTAAAAAAACCTCTATCTTCCTTTTTAAAATAACCCTTTTCTCTCGGAGGGATTTTAAAAGAATAATGCCTTAAAACCTCTGATATGCACGTTTACCCTATTTTTAATTCAACATATGTGAGTGGAGAGGGATGGGATACAAGACACAGGGTTCTATTTTTTGGGAGGGAACACTGTGCTATCGCATAAAAAAATTCTCCCCACTCAATGATTGTTACGCTTCAATGACCCCACTTTGAAAAGTGAGGTCTCTAAACATTGAATCGTTTTTAAAATCATAGATTTTAACGATTGTCCAAGGGACAATCCTTTTCAGTCAAAGAACAACGCAAGAGAAAAACATAAACTTTTCCCACTCTGTGGTCGCAAAACAAGTTTTGCTAAAAGTCTATTGTTCTCTCTTGCTAAAAAGTTCTTTTCCTTCATGTGCGGCGGCAAAATTCGTCGCTTGGAGGAAACAAAATATGAAGAAAACAAACACAAATTGGAAAGCTGTAGAC
>CAYLOF010000368.1:0-2000 GCA_964385215.1 uncultured Thermoplasmatales archaeon | reverse complement strand
TACACATTTTGCCATTGTAGAACACAAAAAACTACCCTTATACGGGCTTCAATTTCACCCTGAGGTCACACACACCAAAATGGGCAATACAATAATTCAGAATTTCCTTTTCTCCGTCTGCAAATGCAGGGGTGACTGGAATATGGGTTCATTCATTGAAATTGCAACTAAGGAAATAAAAAGGAAAGTTGGTGCAAAAAAGATCATCTTAGGTTTATCGGGAGGAGTAGATTCCGCAGTAACCTCCGTTCTGATAAAAGAAGCCGTGGCGGGAAAACTATTTCTCGTTTTCATCAACAATGGGCTTTTGAGAAAAGACGAACCAGAGTATGTTAAAAATAAATTCTCCAAGCTTTTCCGTGAGAATTTTGTTTATGTTGATGCTCAAAAGAAATTTCTCCATGAACTTAAAGAAGTTAAAGACCCGGAAAGAAAAAGAAAAATTATAGGGAAAACATTTATCAAATTATTTGAAAAGGAAGCAAGCAAAATAAAGGATGTTAAATTTCTTGCACAGGGAACCCTCTATCCAGACCGAATTGAAAGCAATCCCATAAAAGGACCCTCTTCAGTAATAAAGTCTCATCATAATGTCGGTGGATTGCCCAAGAAGATGAAATTCACTCTGATTGAGCCTTTAAAGGATCTTTTTAAAGACGAGGTCAGGGAAGTCGGAAAATTACTTGGACTAGCCAGTGACATACTCAATAGACATCCCTTCCCTGGACCAGGTTTGGGTGTCCGAATTGTCGGGCCGATTTCAAAACATAAACTGGAAATTCTAAGGAAAGCGGATTACATATTTTTAAACGAGATAAAGAGCCAGGGACTGTATGGAAAAATATGGCAAGCCTTTTGCGTACTTCTCCCGGTAAAAACTGTTGGAGTAATGGGCGACAAAAGAACCTATGAATTCGTAATTGTTCTCAGAGCTGTCACAAGTAAGGACGGAATGACTGTTGATTGGTATCCATTTTCCAAGCTTTTTCTCACTAAAATCGCAAACAAGATTATTAATGAGGTGCGGGGAGTCAACCGCGTTGTTTATGACATAAGCTCCAAACCTCCCGCTACCATAGAGTGGGAGTAGTGGAGTAAACCTACTCTTTTGGTTTGTAGCCAAGTCTTGTAAACGGATTAACAACACTCGATGCTACATTCTTAAGATGCGATGCAATCCTCTTTAAGTATCGTAAAAGCAGTGTTGCAAAAATAGCATCGTGAACCGTAAGGTCATCTCCAGAAAGCTCCTTGAGAAAGTTTTCGCAGTTTGTTGCAATTTCGGTGCACTTTTGCATTTCTGCCTTTCCCGCATCCTTGTTCATTTCCCTGATAACTTTTATCGTTTCATCGAAAAGGGGTTCAAGGTCATTTTTCAAAACTCGAATCTCGTCAAAGTACGTACCTGTTAATTTTTTGTTGATTTTTGGGGTTAGGTCTATGACATTCTTGGAATAGTCACCAAGTCTTTCTATGTCAATTACTATTGTAATAAGCACAAGTGATGCTGTGATATCCATTGCCGGATTTATAGATAAGTGCTCTAAAATCTTTCTTCTCACATCCATTTGGATTGCATTCAAGCCTCTATCCATCTTGTAAATATTGGACTCTGTTTTCTCCATATCAAGTAGGATTCCCATTGCAATCTTGAACATGTTTTTTGCAATATCAAGCATTTTTTCAACTTCCTCCTGCGCCTTATCGATCAAAGTTTCCTTTTTCCAGAACTTCCACACATCTGCGAACATAATCATCACCTCCTTGTGAGAAAAATAAGAATTAATGGGATGGCGAAGAAAATAATAAGCACGTATACTATAGAAAGGTATCTATGCTCCTTTACGAACTCACCAAATCCCTTTGCCATTTTTATTGGAACAATTTTTAACGGATACCATACAACAATTCCGCAGATATTAAAACTCAAATGAGCAAAAGCGGTTTGCACTGCAAAGATCGAACCTGTCATAAGAGAAGCTAAAAGTGCGGTAATGGTT
>CAYLOF010000367.1:0-2004 GCA_964385215.1 uncultured Thermoplasmatales archaeon | reverse complement strand
CTTCAATATCATAATTCTTGTATTCATTCCTAAATTCACTTATGGAAAAAATGAAGTTTGTAAAGGAGTAGTTCATCCAGGTAAGATACTTGAAAATGAAGCGATTAGAAAGAAAACATAACAAAAACAAAAGGAAACAAAAAAAGAGCGAGATGATAAGGATTTTTTTTCTTTTTATAGTTTTAATTGCCGGTTGCAGGGGCATCTTGCTTTAGCCGATGAAAACAGAGGAACATTATAAACACCTTCAACTAACTAGATTGTTTCTTTGTACAAAAGATATTAATGTGACCTATAGAATTCAGACTGCCTGTCAAACGGTGAGTAACTATGGAGCTGGTTTGCAGTATTGAAATCATAAAAGATGGCATTGAATATATTGTAAGAGTACATTTAATCAATGGTTCGATTAGAGAGTATCGTCACCATGTTTTTGAAGATGTGCTCACGGAAATGGTGATTAGTCTTCAGGAGGAAATTGGTGATTAATACCTGAACTCCACATAAGAAAAAAACTATAAGAATCGTTAAATAACAGATTGTCTTTACCATATACGGAGAAATACTATGGTATATAAACATGAAGGATGGACATTATATAATAAAGACGTGACATTGAAAGGTGGAAGAAAACAGACGATATATTACTTCAGCAAGAGAACGCCGAAAAGTGGCTCACCATGTGATAAACCTGATAACATGGTAGTTGGTGTCAATAAGAGAACCGGTCTTCCATACCTGAAAAAGAAGTAAGAAGCGTATACCGCTTCTCCTTCTTTTATTCGGGATTTTACCGAAATACAAATCAAATACTTATTGCTAAATCTGAAAATTAACGGTAAATAGACCTAGACAGAATGACGGTAGGTACCAAATACCCCCATCATGTACTATCTAAGCATGTAATTATATGTAGCTAATCTTATATAAATTTTTCTTGTTATAGCGCCTAGATGAATAAGAGATGTAGATATTAGAAAAAACCTTCTTATCTCTTTTTTATGTATTCTTTCCATTTTTAAAAGTAACATTCAAATAATAGTATATATAGGAAAAGTTTTATAAGGATTTATAATATTGTTGATATTAATGTGAGGAAGATGATTCAAATGAAAAAAAATTCATTTAGAAAAGATGAGAGAGGTCAAGTACTTGGCCTGCCGATGTATTTGATCGTAGTAATGATTGTAGCAGTAGCAGTTATTGCAGCTGTAATACTTATGATACCTCAAGGAACTCAAACTATGAATGCTTTGGTTACGGATAACGCTGTTATCTCTGAAGATGTAGGAGATGCCAGTGAATTTACATTTAATAGGTCTTACAATGTTGTAATTAAAGTTACTACCAATGACGAACGTGCAGACCCTATAGCCGATGCTACTGTGACTCTTGTTGGTGCAGGAGTGGCAAACTCTGGCACAACTGATGCAAATGGGGAAGTTACAATTTCTGTTACGCCAGCATTGGGCGCAAATGTGAACGAAGCACATATGAAATTAACGGTGAAAGCTGCGGGTTTCGAGGATTTTGAGGACGATACGGCAGTTACAGCATATAGGTTGTAGAAAAGTACAGAGATATCTATAGCAAGCAGTTGTTGAGGAGCACCTGCATCAGAATTTAAGCTAAGTAAATCAGGAGAGATGGATTATGCTTGCAGATAAACGTAAAACTAAGAAAAAGAAAGGGATCCATGGGAATAAAGTTTCTTCTGAGGACACTGTTCAATCCTTTAGAAGTTGGGTTAGAAAATTAGAGCAGACTGCAAATAGTTTGAGTTCTAGATTATCTGCCGTTGAAAAAAGGTTATCTCTGAAAAAATTCAACAATTCTTCCGGGTTGATATCAGGAAATATAATGGAAGGTTCCGTAAGGAATATTTTCAATAATATGAAGGAGAAAAAAGAAGGTAAAACTCTTGAAGAATTGTCGAAATTACTTGACAAAGAGTTTTCCATTATGCAAGAGGAATTGATGTCACAACAAATTGAGATTGCTACT
>CAYLOF010000366.1:0-2014 GCA_964385215.1 uncultured Thermoplasmatales archaeon | reverse complement strand
AGATATTCTGCACGTTCTGGAACCTCTATATTTGCAATGTTTTCAACTGCAAGAGCAAATGCAGCAGGATGACAATATGAACAAATCCCACAAATCCTCTCTGCCAAGTAAAGTATCTGGATAGGATTCCTTTTTGTAGCTGCCCATTCAACAGTTCTATGAACATGACCAAGACTCACATCAACATCAACAATTCTTTCTCCGTCAATTTCAAATTCAAACGCCACTGGTTCTTTAAGTGCCGGATGAATGGGACCAATTGGTATACGATATGTTGTTTTTGTTGTCTGTTTTGTCTTCATTTTTTCACCTCATGTAAGTTTCTAATCATTTTTTGTGGTCCTGTTTCGTCTTTTCTCCATGGATAGACTCCCTCAGGAAAATCATCAGCTAAAAAGACACGTCTGCTGTCAGGAATTCCTTTTATCGTTACGCCAAGCATTTCTTGTTTTTCACGTTCTGTAATGAGTGCTCCCGGAATAATATCACAAATTGTTTCAATCTCTGGTTTTGATTTTGGCAACTCTACAGAAATATTTATTGATATCTCACCCAGAGGTACACCATAATATATTGAAAAATGATAGATTAGCTCTATAGTTTTACCAAGATCATTTCCTGATGCAACAGCAAGATGGGGATACTTTTGTAATGTCGCGAGATGTTTTACAGAGTCTTTAAAAATGCTTTTATCAACTTTCATCCAAATATGGACAAACTCGTGTTTCGAAGGTCCTTTCGTCCGTCTTTCAATACGAGTATTTTTAATTTTTGCTTTAAATTCATCTTTAAAAGATTTTACAATTTCTTCTGGAGTGAGTCGTTTCTTACCAGCCATCATTTCGCCTCCAATGTTTCAAGTTTCACCCATGCTTTTGCAACCGCATTGATGATTGCTTCGGGTCTTGGTGGACAACCAATCACATACACATCTACAGGAATGACATTGTCAATGGGACCTACAAGGTTATAAGATTCATAAAAAACATCACCAGTATTACCACAATTACCAACGGAAATAACCGCTTTTGGATCAGGAATTTGTTCATACACTCGCTTTACTTTGTCCACCATCTGTCGCGTCACAGGACCCGTAATCAAGAGTACATCAGCATGACGTGGCGAACCGACAAGTTTAATGCCAAATCTTTCAACATCATAACGGGGACAGAGTGCTGCAATTATTTCGATATCGCATCCGTTACAGGAACCAGAATTTATATGATATGCCCACAATGATTTTTTAAACGATTTTGAAAGACCTTTTGCCATAAAACTTTACCTCCAGTGTAGTATGAACTTCATTAGTTCCGTTTGTGATAATCATATGGACTATTTAAAAATTTGTGGCCTAAGGATATATATCAGCATATTCTTGGAACAGGGTCCCCAATAGGCTTGTGAAGAATTCTTTTACCACCAACGGCCGTATCCAATACTACACCTTTCACTTTATCCGTTGCCTCACCTACTATTGCCACATTTTTACCAAGAGGGCACTTCTTAAGAGCAGAAAGAACATCATCCGCTTTCTCTTTTACAACACCAATTACAACCTTTCCCTCATTTCCTATCTCAAGAGGATCAATTCCAAGCATATCACATGCAGACCTTACTCCTTCCGGAATAGGTATTTTTTCCTCATCAAGTATAATCCCAACTTTTGATTTCTCGCTAAACTCATTTACAGTATTTGCAAGTCCCCCTCGCGTAGGGTCCTTTGCAGATACAATACCACCAATTGAAAGTGTTTTTTTGATAAGGTCATTTATTGGAGCAACATCAGATTTTATCTTAGTTTCAAAACCGTAACCTTCTCTAAAGGACATTAAAGCTATACCATGCTCACCAATATTTCCAGATAAAATGATTTTATCTCCTTTTTTTAAATTTGAATCAAGGAGCCATCTCTTTTCAAATGTTCGGTAACGTTTAACTTCATCAATGTTTTCGTCAAGCAGTGGGCTTCTTTTACCAATACCACTTGTGTTGATCATGAACTCTTGAATTGCAC
>CAYLOF010000365.1:0-2032 GCA_964385215.1 uncultured Thermoplasmatales archaeon | reverse complement strand
CTTGGAAACAAAAAGACAGACCGTCCATTTAACGCAAGTTTCGGTTTTACCTTTTTAATGAGTTTCACTGCACCATCAACATCGATATTCATTTCTTCGTCATTGAATGGGTAGGAAATAAGATTAATGCTTCTAACTCCTGCTGCACCCCATTTTCCAAAAGATATGTGGGCCCCATTGGCAAGATCTAAGACTGTTGCGGTCTCTCCTGGTTTCATGAGGGCTTTTAAAATTGCAAGATTTGCAGTTGTCCCTGCAGTTGGTCTTACATCGGCGTAGGTGCAGTCAAAAAGTTTTTCTGCAAGTTCTATGGCTTTTTCTTCTACATTGTCAAAAAAGTTGCATCCTTCATAGTATCTATGTCCAGGCGTACCTTCTGCATAACGGCCATGAAAATCGCTAATGAGCATTTCTCTACACATAGGGGATAAAACATTTTCACTTGCTATCATTGGAAGTGAATTAGCGAAAAATTCGTTGTTTTTCATTGCTTGCTTTCTGATATATTCGGCCTCGCCATACCAATTCATAGAAATCACAAAAACCCTAATCTATGATTGCAATAAAAAGGTAATGGAAAAATCAGGCAAACAATGAAAAGAGTAGACGTTCATAGGATTTCTATAAGATCTCTGGGTGATTTTGTCAATATCTCTATACCATCTTTTTTTACGAGAATATCATCCTCTATTCTTACGCCGCCAAATCCAGGTATGTAAACACCAGGCTCGACGGTAAATAGCATGTTCTCTTCTACTTTGATTTCGCAAGTTTGACTGAATCCTGCACCACCGTCGTGAACAGAAAGACCAATAGAATGACCTGTCGAATGAATAAAACGACCTTTAAACTCTGTGTTATCAATGTATGTGCTAACCGAATTGTGCACCTCTTGTGCTTTTAGGCCGGGTTTTATTCGATCAAAACCAATTCTTTGCGCATCTAAAACAGTTTTATGCATGGCTTTCTGCTTTTCGCTTGCTTTTCCGAACACAAAGACTCTTGTCATGTCAGAATTATATTTTTTGTAACAAGCACCAAAATCACATAAAACAAAATCGCCTTTACTCAACTTGGTGGTCCCATGGGTATAATGGGGTTCCGCTGTGTTTTTTCCAAAAGATGATATGGTATCAAAAGCAGATTTATCTGCTCCATTTTTCTGCATTAAGTAGTCAATTTCTGCGGCTAATTCGAATTCAAACATTCCTTCATGCAGAATATCTGGAATCTTCTCCATTGCTTTATCTGCTATTTCACAGGCTTTTCTGGTTGTTTCTATTTCAATTTTATCTTTTACAAGTCTTGTTTTTACAAATCCAACTGAGACATCTACAAATTCTACATCTGGAAACATCTTTTTTAGATCTTGAAATTTCCTATACAATACTCTATCAAAATTTAGCCCTATGCTTTTAACGTGGGAAAGAGAGTCTTTTAATGCATTATTATAGCTATTTTGCCCTCCATATATCTTTAAATTTGCACTAGATTTCTTCGCACTTTCCGCTTCGAGTTCGGAAACAAGGAGATCGATGTTTCCATCTGGAAATAAAACAGCAGCACACCCTTCAAAAATGCCTTTTTCTAGACCAGTGATATAAAAAAAATTGTCATCTATGTAAGGCTCACAGTAATTCTCTATTACTATTGCATCGGGCTTATTGTCCAAATTATCAAAAATATTTCTGGACCTTTGCTTTATTTCCATATTATCAATGTAGAGCGAGAAGTACAATGTTCTTCAAATAAAAAAATAAAAGGAAGATAAATCTGCCAGTGACGAAAGATTTTATTTATAATCTTTAATCATGCTTTGCAGATTTGTCAAATCCTTTCTAATGGTTTCAACCTGCTTCATTTTTTCTTCTTCGAAGCTGTTGAGTATTTCTGGCAATCGTCTAGTAAGCTTATAAATATGAACGGGTCTTCCTTTTCCCTCTTTTTTCAAATCTCTTTTCTTCGCCCATCCTCTTCGCCTAAGTTCCTGCATTGCTACACTAACCTCAGGTTGCCTTAGATCTGCTCCCTG
>CAYLOF010000364.1:0-2035 GCA_964385215.1 uncultured Thermoplasmatales archaeon | reverse complement strand
AAGGGTTTTTCGATAAAATCTTCGCCCAAAAAGCCACCGGCATTTTTTGCAACGCTGTCTGTTCTTGCTGTTAAGAAAACTATCGGTATGTTTTTCCAAGACATATTTTCCTTTATCTTATCAAAGGTTTTCCATCCACTCATCTCTGGCATCATGATGTCTAACAATATAAGATCAGGAACCTCGGTTTCCAAAAGTTCAAGACAGTCCTTGCCACTTTCCGCACCTACAACAGTATAATCCTTTGTGAATTCTTCCAATCCACTTTTAACAGAAAAAATTACATCTGGATTATCATCAACAACTAATACCTTTTTTACCATCTTTACACCTATCACCCACATACACCATATATATTACACCCTTAATTTACTTTTTTATTGAACCATCCACTAGCAAAACAGGATTTTGTGCCCTTTCAAAACCAAGGGATTTCATCATCTATTGCTTTACAATTGCATAGCGACAAGCATTACATCATTGTCACTATTCATCTAAACTCCAATTGAATTGAAATCTTCTTTGCAAGCGGCTAAATTGTCTGTAGAGAAATCCTTAAAATTGGGTGAAATGAACTCTTTCAATCTTTTGATCGCGTGAATCTTATCTCTATCGCCAATCTTAGCCTGCTCAACGCCTGATAGAATAATCTCTGTCGTTTCATCCATTGCTTTTCGGTCCACTGGAAAGGGTACACCATCTTTTCCCCCAACTGTAAAACTATATTTAATGGGATCTTTCCACGACGGTTTATCTCCATAAATAAGATCTGAGATAAGTGCAAGTGCTCTAACAGTATTTGGGCCGACCCCCCTCATTGCAATTAGCTCTTCATAATTTCTAGGTTGAAAATCATATATTTCCTTCATTTTGTTCCAATTGATACTTCTAGGCATATCTAGACACGCAATTTGTTTGCTTTTCTTTTTAGGATTCATCCAATCATCCAACGTTCTCTGGTCATGATGTTTTGCCAACGTGGCCCAATCAGTTTTTAGGTGAACAGGATTATCATTGACAATATCGACACATGTTTTCTGAGCAGATCCGCTTTGTCTGGCAACCATATCTAACACAGATTCTCGACGTTTTTCCCCCATTATCGAGTTATTCGGATTGCAGACAAACCCATCCACTCGTTCAGAAAGCCAATGATAGCGTCTAGCATAATTAGTCTCAGAATTCATCCCCTGTTGAATGACACCCCATAAACCACCTTCAGAAAACAAAAAAACATGATGATATAAATTATGACCATCCTGTATAGCAGTGTTATCAACTTTTGCAGCCATTCGACTTGAATATTTCAGTTCATCTATCTTTGCCGTAGAAAAGTTATACATTTCTCCGATTTCTTCAATTTGCTGAGGTGTTCTTCTCGATGCTTTACCTTTTCCACCAGCCATCATAAAACCATATTCTTGAGGATCTATAGCCTCTTTTAGGGCACCACATGTAACAGTAGTCGCCCCACTGGAATGCCAATCGTAGCCAAGAACGCACGACAAGGCTTGAAACCAAAAGGGATCGGAGAGTCTGCGTAAAAACTCATCTCTTCCATATTCATGTATTATTACTTCAGTAATTCCCCTGGATAGCTCGACCATTCTTTTGAATAACCATTTTGGCGCTTTTCCATGATGCAATGGAAGATTGGCAATACCTGTTTTTGACATATATACCACTACATAGTGAGGATTTCAAATATAACATCTCTGTGGGGGTTAGTAAAAGTATTTTGCAGACTTTATCTCAAGATTAATAGAGTCAGGTTGAGCTGTTACCAGCTCTTTCTGCTCTCATAGACCGGACGTACAGTTTTCCCGTATCCGGCCTTCTCCATGATTGCCCCATTACAGGGAATGAAGATTTAAATCAAAGTCATAAGGGAAGCAAGTTTATACTTTGATTTTAAGACATAGTTTGTAATCCTTATGTTTGCATAGTGAGATTTCTTTTTCTCTATGAAAGTTCTCATTCTAGGGGTTTAAAGATATCCCGTTTTGAAATCTTTATTTCTCCATTTTCATCACTT
>CAYLOF010000363.1:0-2041 GCA_964385215.1 uncultured Thermoplasmatales archaeon | reverse complement strand
CTATATCATCATTATATCCTAGCATAAACGGTGGCATTCCGTTCTTCGCAACTATGGCTGTTCCCTTATATAGATTATCCACAATCGAATCTTTATCAATGGCATGACTGATTGCTTGTCTTACTTTCTTATTTGCAAGCGGTTCAGAATATGCAGGAGTTTTAACCCAAGGTTCATCTGAGTCATGTGCTCCATTTTCGTTAGTATCGTTGTATCCATATCCGCAATTTATAGCCAAGTAACCGACATTCATACCAGGTTGTGTAAGAAGCTTTAAATCCGAATCTGCCTCTATTGCATCAAAGCTAGATGGATCCGGATATTCCATCCCCTGAATTTCCTTCGTCTGTAGAGCCATCAATCTAGCAGATGGATCCTCGATAACCCTAAATATTAGCTTATCCAATTTTGGTGTTTCTCGCCAATAATCGTTGTTTGCCTCTAAAGTAATGTGATCATCTTTTACCCATTCAACAAACTTGAATGGACCTGTACCAACCGGATGTTTAAAAGCATCTTCACCCCACTGCTCTGCATTTGTTGGACTTACAATACATACAGTGAACATAGCTAGACTTGTCATTATGGCAGCGTTTGTTCTCTTCAAAACTAGCTTTACAGCATAATCATTAATTTTTTCCATCCTGTCTACGTCGCCGAACATATATCCCCAATACGCCCACTCGCCATAATCATGGTATGCATGAGTTGTATCATATTGTCTGGCAAATGAAAAAACAACAGCATCTGCATCGAAATCAGTCCCATCGTGGAATTTAACGTCGTGTCTCAAGTTGAACGTGATATTTAATCCATCTTCAGATGTATCCCACGATGTAGCCAGACAAGGTTTTATTTCTGTGCTATCAGGTTCATATTCAACCAGACCTTCAAACATGTTGTCCATCCGCTGGATAGATTCTCCATCAGTTACGTCTGCAGGGTCCAATCTCTTTGCATCTCCGGAGCTCCCAAATATCAAAACCATTTCTTCTGCCTCTACCGGTCCTTCCACACATCCGCTAAAAGATGCGCCCACCATTATCACGCACAGGCCTATTGCTAACAATCCTACCTTACCTTTATTCATTTTCTCTCTCCTTTTCCACCTAACATTACTTAGTATCATAATTGAATACTGGCTATTAACCTTTTCGTTTTTATTTATGCTGTGTGTACTCCTGCACTCCTTTCTCCATCATTTTATCAAATTCTTTTCACAATATTTCATGAAAACTCCTAGTAAATGATCCTGTGATTTATCCCAAAGTGCCTTTTGACCTAAGAACATCACGGGAAATATTAAAAAGAAATATCAAGATGGTGGAAAAGTATGTCTGCAAAAATAAAAAATAGGCACCGTCTTAAAAGAAAGGAGATAAGAGATATAATTGCCGAACTTAAAGAAACATTTACAGGTGATTTTTTCGATGAAAAGTCATCTGTGGAGAAAGGAGACATCGAAGAAGTAAGTGTGATATTTATAGATGGTGAACCCTGTTTCATGATTCACGGAAATAACGTTATTTTTACATTGCACGGTCTGTATGAATACGCACCGAAGGAGAATTTCGTGGTTGTAGATATGGGTGCCGTTAAGTTTGTCACAAGCGGGGCAGATGTTATGTCACCAGGAATAGTCGACGCAGATAAAAATATCAAAAAAGACGATCAAGTATGGATATGTGATGAACGGTATCATAAACCGCTGGCTGTTGGGATTGCTATTATGAACGGTGAACAGATGGTATCGAAGGAAAAGGGTAAATCTGTTAAGGTTATCCACTACGTAGGTGACAAGCTCTGGAACCTTCTTGCCAAAAATATTTGACATTTCATTGATTTTTGCTTTATGCATGTCAACTGATTATACATTTTGGGATCGGTCCTGTCTACCAAAAGGTTTTTATTGTCATAAAATGATATTATCACATATAGATAGGAAAGTTATCTCCAAGAGGTAGAAAGAGCATGATCAAAAAGACGTTAGGTATTCTAATTTGCATAATGATAATATCGCTAATTCCAGCGGTAAATGGAA
>CAYLOF010000362.1:0-2046 GCA_964385215.1 uncultured Thermoplasmatales archaeon | reverse complement strand
ATGTGTATAATGGTTGCAAGTTTCTTTTATTCTGGAAAAACAGGCAACATCACTACGTTGTTGTGGAGTACAATCCTTCCTGCAAGTTTCACCCTTGCTGTGTTAAATGCGGCGTCAAATGCATTGAATCAAGCTGCCGATGTCAAAACTGATAAAATATCTAAGTCGTACCGACCATTGCCTAGAGGATTATTGTCTATAGGTCAGGCCAAAATATTATCTGCTGTTTTGTATCTCTTGGCATTTTACATGTCCACAACTATTAACATTATGTTTACTATTTTTGTCCTTTTGATAGCAGTATTCACTGTGACCTATTCAATCTCCCCAAGACTGAAGGATTTTTTGTTCTTCAATCAGATGTGGGTTGCAATCCCTAGAGGTTTGCTAGGTATATTGGCATCGTGGAGTGTTTTTGGGAATTCTTTGCAACCAGTGCCTATTGCTGTTGGGCTCATAGCCATGTTCTTTTTGATTGGTGGTTCCATTACTAAAGATATAACGGACAGCGATGCTGATAAAAAAACGGGTACTCATACATTGGTTAATACATTTGGAGTTAAAAAAGCTGCTTTTATGGCATTACCGTTTATGTTTTTCCCATTCGTTATGATTCCTGTTTTAATTGATAACGGCATATTGGATTCATACCTATGGCTCCTAACATTTTTAGCAGTGCCTGGCTATTTCATATTTTATTTGATGATTCGAGATGATAAAAAAAGTAAGTTTTTGGAAAATACTTCTGCATGGACATTGATGTATGCAACCTATTTTTTCTTTGCGTTTAGTTTTTCAGTTCTTACAGTTGTAGGTTCAGTTATTTCATGATTAAAATAAGATTTAAGATTAATGTTTTGATTGATGCAATCCTCCCTTGGATGTGTTAATAACAGTTGTGAAAAATAATTTTTAATAAATTTTTGGAAAAAATATAAGACCTGTAAATTGTTTACATGCTTTGGTGAGAGTATGGAACTAGAGGAGGAGAATTTACAGATCAATAAGATTGAATTTGAACTAAATAGAAAAACCCTAATGTTGATTCTTGTGGTTATAGGGCTCAGTATAGTAATATCCGGATGGTTATCGTATACGTTTTCAGATTCCGCTATTACAGTTTTGTGCAGCCTGGTAATTGGAGCCACCATTGGAGTTTTACTTAACTATTTTATAATAAGTTCACATGAGATCTTTAAAAAGGCAAATATTGAAACATCGAAAAAAAGAGACACAGGAGAAATTCATACAGTAATGAAAATGGAATGAACAATACTTTTTTCTATCCGCCACTAATCATATGAATAACATCAATTTTGGAATTATCTGGAACTATTACATTTGAAAAATCTGATCTAGGGATAACTTGATTATTAATTTTTACAACGACAAGAGGAAAGGTGTATTTCATTCTTCTAAGCAAATGTTTGATGGTTTCATTTTTCACCCAGTCAATCTTTCTACTGTTTACTTCAATGCTCACTTGTCTTCACCCAATATGATTTCAAGTGCCAAATTTGCCTCCCAGTTTGCTATGAGACAAACACGGGGTGCCATAAGTATGTCATCTTCACTTGAAAGGGCATGCTCGTCGTAGCACATGTATAGTTTTCCTAAGCGTTTTGTAATAATTCTATCAGAATGTCCGTAACCTGTAACTCCAGATGCAGCAACAACAGGCTTTTCAGGAAGATTTGATAATATTTCTTCAATAAATTCCGTTTTTGTAGTGGCGTTATCTAGCGCTTCTATCACGATGTCAACATCTTTGAACGCCTCACTCATTGAACCTTTTTTCAATTTTAGGTTATAATTTTCAACTTTAACATTTGAATCAATTCTACTTATGTTTTCTTTTATTGCATCTACCTTTGTTTTACCAATTTGATCCAAAAAATAATACTGTCTGTCTAAATTGCTTTCCTCAACTTTGTCGAAATCAACGAGTACTAACCGTCCAATTCCAGTGCGAGCAAGGGCAACTGCTGCATTGGATCCAAGACCGCCAACCCCTGCTATTCCAACACTTGCATTTCTAAGTTTTTT
>CAYLOF010000361.1:0-2046 GCA_964385215.1 uncultured Thermoplasmatales archaeon | reverse complement strand
GTAGAGTAGAAAACTGGTTTCCTCAATCTGATTTCACCAGCTTCCCCTCATCAAACCGTGCATGAAGTTCTCCTTCACACGGCTTTCCGATGAGCTTCTTTCCTACGCATTCGAAGAGAAGACCAATATTGTACATTTCCATTCATTAATAAAACTCCGGATTCTTTGAATTTCTCCCATGTAAAATCTGTTTCCCATCTTCTGCCACTCTTTTGATGTTTCTTACTCCACCAAATCGCAAGTCGTTCATGGACATAGCTGTCCATTTGATTAAACGCTTTTGATGAGTTACCGAATTTAAAATAGTTCATCCATCCTCTTAATGTTGGATTGAGAAATTCAACAATTTCTTCAAGTGACAGTTTCAGAATTGCTCTTGATTCTAGTTTCTCTCGTATTTCCTGTTTTATCTTGTTTACCGCTGTCTTCTTAGGCCATTTAAGAGTATATCGTCTCTTATATCTGTGGGACATAACCTGTCTGTGATGAAATCCTAGGAAATCAAACCCTTCTTTGCCACCTCTCATGTCAACAATCTTTGTTTTCTCCATATTCAATTCCAAGTTTAATTCTGACATCTTTGCTTTCACTAACTCCAATCCTAGTTCCGCATCTTCTTTGCTTGGAAACATGATGACAAAATCATCACAGTAACGTACCAATTTCCCTTTCACCTGTGTTTGTTGCATCCAAAATTTGTCAAATTCATGCAAGTAAATGTTAGCAAGAAGTGGGCTGATAACACCACCTTGCGGTGTTCCCTTCTGATTCTCTTTTATTTCTTCTTTACTAATAATACCACACTTGAGCCATTTTCGAATTAATTTCAGGATTTTCCTGTCACTAACTCGCATATGGACAAATTCCAGTAACTTCTCATGATTAATGTTGTCAAAGTAGCCGCTAATATCAGCATCTAACACAAATTTATAGCCGCTATTTGTAACTACTCTAATCTCCTCAAGAGCCTCGTGTGCCGACCTATTTGGTCTGAACCCATAACTACAATCGAGAAAATCTTCCTCAAAAATAGGTTCAAGTAGTATCTTAGTTGCTGTCTGTACTATTCTATCTTTTATCACTGGTATACCAAGCGGTCTCTGTTTCCCATTT
This sequence comes from uncultured Thermoplasmatales archaeon, assembly GCA_964385215.1. GTDB lineage: Archaea > Thermoplasmatota > E2 > DHVEG-1 > DHVEG-1 > DAOWHD01. Next base: position 933 of record CAYLOF010000361.1, on the reverse strand, counting down.
GCTTTAGGAATATACACACGTTTAATCTTTCCAGGATGGTATCTATGTGTATCAAGCAGAAGTTCATGCAACTCCTGTAAATATTTATCCGGCCCATAACCTAAGACGTCACCGATATCCATTCTATCAACACCTGCGCATCCTCTGTTTTGTTTCACAATATTCCAACTATCCCTTAAGATGTCCATCCTATGGATTTTATCATATAGTTGATGGAATCTTCTGGTCTTACTCTTCTTGGCAGCAAAATATAGTTTCTCACAAAGTTTTTGTGCTTTTTCATTTAATCTGTAATCAGCCTTATAAGCATTCATTTGCACTTACCTCCATTTGAAACATGCTCAAAGCAGAGGCCCTTTCCTAGGCAAAGTTATGTTGTCTATTGCCATCATTGGTACTATGACCTCATCCGACTTCTCACATCACATCGCATCTGGCTTTCCTAATTGGTTATACCTCTGCTACTCTGTACCCCCTGCTATTATTCCAAGACTCGGGCCTTGGAGATGATGTGAGATATCCCCAGTTCCAATACAAACTTTCCTAACATTCCGATACCCTTACGCCGGGAAAAGAAAAGTTCACACATCCAGAGTTTCAAACTTATCTACAGTCTTCACCAAAAGCTCTCAGGTTCGACTTTTCCATTTTATAGCTTACGACGCAGCAGTATTCACTTTATGTTACGGACTGCTAGATTGTTCACACTAACATTGCCTACTGGACGCCAGGTTATGACGCACTTCATCCAATGTAATGCTTTACATACTGCTTCAACATACAACATTACTGTTGCAGTTGGGTATATGCTACATGGCTCTCTGATTTTACCATGACAGGATTTTCACCTGTAAGCTTATATCAGCTTAGCTGGGCACACGAGCTTCCGCTAATACAATCCATATCAAATCATCTCCTGATGGCGCTTTTGCT
>CAYLOF010000360.1:438-2058 GCA_964385215.1 uncultured Thermoplasmatales archaeon | reverse complement strand
CATCTTCTGAATGTAAACTTTAGATTATCTCCTGTGGCTTCTCTTAAATCATATATAGAAGGCTTTTCTGATTCCTCCAAACTTTGTCCATATTTTGGAATATCATTAATTTCTACAAATATTTGTTTCCCATCTTCAGTAGTTTTCCTAAAACAAAATCTATCTTTACTGTTAGTCCAATATCCAAATTCTGCATTTAAACAAGCAGCCATATATGTTTTTAATTGATCTATACCTTCCTTCTTATCATTTGGAGATATTGATTCTCTCTTACATTCTATTATAATCCTAATATTATCTTGAATGTGTTGAAATGAATCTGTAAAAATTACAATATCAAGTCTTTTTTTACTAGTTCCCATTTTAATGGAAAATTCAACCTTACAATTTTCAATTGGATATAAATATTCTTTAATCAAACTTTTTTCAATCTGTTGTCTAACATATTCTTCAGGCGTATCGTTCCTCAATTTACCATCAATGAAATCTACAATTTTTCCCTCAGGAACGATCAATGGCTGCTGCTTCATCTTCTTTTATTCCTCCAATATTTTTATCTTTTCTTTCATTCAAATTGCACTCATTTTAAGGTGGAAGGCTTGGCGTATCGACAAAAATCTCGGTGAAAAGATATTGTCAGATTTCAAATCCAAGCCCTCCATAATTTACGACCCCCTCCCCTTTATTTCGGGTGGAGATTCCAAGATAAGTATAATAGCTTTACAATTAATGTATTTCTTAGAAACACCAATTACTCCTCTCGGATTTTTAATGTCCTTTTCAATAATATCTATAAATCCATTTCCCTCTAAAAGTTTCATTATTTTCGTTTTTTTAGCACCAATTGATGATACTTTTTTCGTCATATCATACCCGCATCGTTTATGCAATATAATAACTTTTTGATGCTTTTTTGATGAACTTAGAACGAATTTATGCTAATACTTTCAGTGACCCCCTCCTTATGCTTATATACTTTGGAGTCCTATAATAATATGGTGAAAAGGTATTGTTAGAAAAACAAATATTAGCAAGAAAACAAAGAGGCTTACAAATAGCCCAGACCTCGAGAATCATACAAACAGATGACGGATGGAAAGTACCAAGCCAATCAGGAGGAGGCTACTATACTGTAAAAACCGATGGATATGGTGCAACATGCACATGTCCAGATCATGAAAAAAGACACTGTAAATGCAAACACATCTTTGCAGTAGAATTTATCGTAACAGGACAGGTAAACAATAACGGTACTATTACGATAACCAAGACTGTTAAGAAAACTTATCCGCAGGATTGGAATGCATATGACAATGCTACAACTAATCAAAAAACTCTTTTCATGAAAATGCTAAGGGATTTAACAAGCAATATCCAAGAGCCAGAATACGGGTTCGGTAGACCACGTTTACCATTAGGTGATATGGTTTATAGCTCTGTTATGAAGGTGTTTACAACCTTTTCATTAAGACGATTTATGAGTGACATGCAGATAGCAAAAGAGAAAGATTATGTAAGCTGTAAACCCTGTTATGCATCGGTAGGACATTTTCTGCAAAGAGAAGATGTCACCCCAATCTTGGCAAGGATGGTTACTGTAACAAGCCTACCGTTAGTTAG
>CAYLOF010000360.1:0-428 GCA_964385215.1 uncultured Thermoplasmatales archaeon | reverse complement strand
GTATGGCAAGGAGATTAACTCGAGAAGGTGGGTTAAATGCCATTTTATGACAGGGGTAAAAACAAACATTATCACTGGTGTTAAGATAACTTCTGAGTTTGATAATGACTGTCCTCAACTGCCTGAGCTTCTTAATGAGACCACAGAGCATTTCGATATGGATGAGGTAAGTTGTGATAAGGCATATTTGAGCAAAGATAATCTTGAACTTATAAATGGTAATGGTGCAACTGGTTTCATACCATTCAAAAGCAATAGTAAAGCCTCTGGCAATGGCAGGATATGGAAAAAGATGTATCATTATTTTATGTTGAAGAATGATGAGTTTATGGAGCATTATCATAAGCGTAGTAATGCAGAGAGCACAGTGCATATGGTAAAATCGAAGTTCGGTGATTTTGTGAGAAGTAAGACATGGACAGCACAGG
>CAYLOF010000359.1:0-2072 GCA_964385215.1 uncultured Thermoplasmatales archaeon | reverse complement strand
CGGGACGGAGGAAAATTTTCTGTCTATCAGAAAGCAAAGAAACATTATAGAAGATATTTTTCTCAGGAAAACATCGATGTCGTTATTGATGAGATTAATACTCGACCATTCTTAACACCTAATTTTGTTAATCACGGGGAAAAGATAATTGCGTTGATTCACCAGCTGGCACAAGAATTTTGGTATTATGAAACTCCATTTCCGATCAATTTTATTGGTTATCATTTTCTTGAAAACGAATGGCTTAAAAATTATAGAAACGTTCCAACAGTTGCTGTTTCTGATTCCACAAAGAATGATTTGATTGACTTAAAATTTAGAAATGTTTTTGTGGTGTCTGAGGGACTTACTTTTAAACCATTGCACAAAATTCCAGAAAAAGAAAAAGAGCCGACAATAATCTATGTTGGTAGATTAAAGAAAGCCAAAAGACCTGATCATGTTATCAAAGCTTTTAGTATAGTTTTAGATCAAATACCTCATGCAAAATTATGGATTGTTGGAGATGGGCATTTTCGAAAGGACTTAGAGCAGATGGCTGGAAATAATGTGAGATTTTTTGGTCATGTTTCTGAAGAAGAAAAGATAAATTTACTTTCAAAAGCATGGGCGTTGGTGAACCCTAGCATTAGAGAAGGTTGGGGCATAAATATTATTGAAGCGAATGCCTGTGGAACTCCTTGCATTGCGTATGATGTTCCGGGATTGAGAGATTCCATTGTTGATGGGGAAACTGGTTTGCTTGTAAAAGAAAATTCGGAATTTGAAGAACTTGCAAAAGTCATTATTGAATTTTTAGAAAGTAATAAATTGAGACGAGAGTTCAGTAGCAATGCTTTAAAGTGGTCGAGGAGATTCACCTGGGATAAAGGTGCTGAAGAGTTCATGAGTGTACTGGAAAGCATTACCCGCTAATATCGTTCGGATGAATAATAATGATTAGGTTACTACAAAAATGGAATTTGTTTAGTGATGATTTGCTCAAGCATGCAAGCGTCATGTTTCTTGTATCTATTATTGCAGGGGTTTGTAACTACATTTATCAGCTTTATATGGGTCGTGCTCTTGGGCCAGAGGAGTATGGTGTTTTTGGTTCCTTGTTTGCCATTTTTTATATTATTTCTGTATTGACGGCGACCATTCAGACAAGCGTAGCGCGTTTTGTTTCAAAGTTTATTGGTGAAGGGGCAAAGGAAAAAATCCACTATTTTATGCAAGGATTACTAAAGAGAATGTTTTTCCTAGGAATTTTTATGTTTTTGTTTTTTGTTTTTATTAGTGGTTGGCTTTCATCATTTCTGAAAATAGATTCTATCACGCCGATCATAATACTTGGAAGTATTTTTTTATTTTCTACTCTCCTCCCTGTTAATGTAGGTGCCTTACAGGGGTTACAAAAATTTATACCACTTGGTTTCAACACAGTTCTAAATTTTTCATCCAAACTAGTATTTGGGATCGTTTTGGTGGTTATTGGATTTGGAGTGAATGGTGCCCTTGGAGCGGTTGTTATAGGATCTGCAGTTGCCTTAATAGCTTCTTTTATTCCTTTAAGATCATTTTTTTCTAAGATTGATTCAAAAAATTCAGACTTTAAGTTTTCAGAATTATACAAATACTCTCTTCCCACGATGATAGCTATGCTCTGTTTTGCTGTTCCAGCAAATGTTGATGTAATTATTGCAAAACATTTTTTTGCAGCTCATACTGCAGGGCTTTATACCGCTGCATCGGTGCTTGGCAAAATAATTTTGTTTATACCTGGAGCAATTGTAGTTGCAATGTTTCCAAAGGTTTCTAAGATGTATGCGGAGAAAAAAGATACCAGTCACCTTTTGAATATAAGTTTGCTATATACTGGGCTTGTATCAGGCGTTATGGCAGTAGGATACTGGTTTTTCCCTGTCCTTGTGGTAAAGATTCCATATGGATCTGCATATGTTGAGGTTGCTCCCGTGGTACAGTTATATGGATTAGCAATGCTTTTCTTTTCTTTAACGGTTGTCCTTATGCGATATAGTCTTGCGATTCATGATATAAGCTATGTTTATCTTTTTGCATTTTTTACATTG
>CAYLOF010000358.1:0-2073 GCA_964385215.1 uncultured Thermoplasmatales archaeon | reverse complement strand
AAGGAGATGTGATGAACATTGGACCAATAAGACAACGGCGAAACCAAATTTGAGAGAAAAGTGTAGATTTTTAAGACATAGGTATATTTAAATAGGATTCTATTGATAATATCATGGTGTATATAATGAAGAAATATTATATTGAATTGGGGGCTATTGTTGTTGCATTACTTATGATGTCTACAGTCACAGCTGTTCCTCAGACGCATGGCAAAGTAGTAATGGACATAGTAGATGAGATAGAACAGAAGAAAGATGTTCTGGAGGAAAAACTAACAGAAATTTTTTTAGATGATCTAAAATTGGGCGGGATAATCGATTTTTTGATTCAATTGATCATACTCATCATTCAATTAGTAATGAAAATAATCGAAATCGTGCAAGGCATAATGGGCCTTATTAACTTGATACAAAATCTCATTGCTGCATTGACAACCCTTTTCCAGCTTGTGCAGAGCTTAATTGAATTGATACAAGATATTTTCAACCCCGAACCTTTGCTAGACTTTTAATGGGTGGGGGAAGCTACTTTCTATTTACTGGATGCCCATACAACTAGATGGTCGAATGTACAAGTAACGTCTAATTGCACTCAGATTTTTTGAAAATTAGCTTTCCGTTATCAAGTTCAAAATAGGAAAAGAGGTGAAGGTGGGGGTAAACAATATGACGAAACTCTAATTTTTCATCCCTCTCTAATTTGTTTTTACGCGGTTATTATCTGTGTTTTCGCTCTTAGATATTTTCTTAGCAGGTTGTTAATTGAAACTGGGTGCTTTATCATGCACAATTCCATGGCCGTAACTCTGCTATATGGTAGTAAAATAAGTTTGATACTGAAAATATAAACAACTACAACTCTATGCTGTCTATTTTGTCTCTTATTGCTTGATATTGGTCTTCAGCTGATTTTTCCGAATCCTGGTTTTGTTTTTTGCGTTCTTTCTTGTATTTACTTCTTTCAAGTTGCTCGTTATCTATCTTTGCCGGGGAACCTTTTTCCTCCTTAATTATCTGTTGGATATAATCATCATTTTCAAATTTTAAATCATCCGGAAGTGCTTCTAAAAAGTAAAAAGGTTTGTCATCGTTTGATATATCAACAGGGTTGATACAAATTGCTCCAGAGGGTGAATCTTGCAATTCCTTAATAAATATAGGATCTCCAAACATTTTGTCAACAGTATTGACTGCATCATCTTTATCATTGGCCCATGTTAAAAACCAATCCTCTTTATCTTTGCCTCCAAAATGTCCAATAAATATCTTCTTCACTTACAACACCACAGCATAAAACAAGCAATTGCTGTATTTATATCTTATGTTGTATGCCCTTTTTAAAAAATTAATGCTGCTGTTGATTCTGCAATTAATGGAGCAATTGTAGCTGTTGCAGATAACAATTCGCTTATTCTTTCTTGCCTTTTTTAGGTGCAGCTTTTGTCTTTGTGCTTTTTGATTTGGCGCTTTTCTTTTTTTCAGCTTTTGCAGGAGCTTTTTTTGTTTTGGCAGCAGTTTTCTTTTTGGGCTTTTTCTCTTCTGTCTTCTTTGGTTCTGCTTTTTCAGCTGTCTTTTCTTCCTTCTTCTTAGTAGGTTCCTTCTTGGGTTTCTGTTCCTTTCCTTTCTCCTTTGGCGCCTTCTTTTTCTTTATCTTTACCTCACCATCGCCAGTGGGAGAAATGTCGTAATCTTCGGCGCCGCTAACTTCACCCTCTTCTAAAGGTTCTTCTTCTTTTTTGAGGATAGGTTCTTTCTTCTCTCTTTCTTCCTTCAATAACTCACGTCTTGATTTCTTGAATTCAAGCTCAGGCAAGTATGCTTCGACAACACCATCTTCAAATTTGACTGCTTTAACACGGATTTTACTTACCATGTTGTATTTTCCTTTGCCCCAGATAGCATTGTTGAGTGAGTCATCTATCCAAATGTTTTCTTCTTTAACCTTCATATGTTTGGTTAGATAGATTTTCACTCTTTTGACCGCAGTAGGTGCAGATGTAGAGCTTTTAAATCCCCTTTTCTTCAAAGGTATAACATATATTTTTTCGATTTCTTCTGTCATAGTAATCAAGC
>CAYLOF010000357.1:0-2100 GCA_964385215.1 uncultured Thermoplasmatales archaeon | reverse complement strand
TTGATGTCATAATTTTCAATCCTCCTTATCTTCCAACTCAACCAGAGGATCGTATAGGTGGAACTGGATGGTTCGATATAGCAACAGATGGAGGTGTTGATGGTCTTGAATTAACAAAACGATTTATTGAAGGCTTAAGTAAACATCTTAAAAAAACTGGCCATGCATATTTTGTTTTCAGTTCACTTTCAGATAGGAAAAAGCTGGATGAACACATATTCAACGCCGGATTAAAATCTGAAATAATGCTGAGTCGTTTGTTCAATCATGAAAAAATAGACATCTATTGTATACGATTTTAGAATTTGATCTTACTGTCTATTTCATAATAGATTATTACAGACGATAAAATTAATATATCGAAATGCGATATCATATTTCGATATTATGATAAAAAATCTCTACAATGGGTTCATAAGAATACACATACTCTATCACGCTGCAGAAGAAAAAATTTGCGGAATCGAGATAATTAAAGAGCTAAAAAGACATGGATATACCGTAAGTCCAGGAACAATATATCCAATTCTTCATAAGATGAATCAAGATAATTTTCTAGTCTCCCATAACGAAACGGTAAGTGGCAAAAGACGCATTTATTACAGAGCAACACCCCACGGAAAAAAAGTACTATATCAAGCAAGAGAAAAAATCAAAGAACTCTACGACGAGGTTATGCTAGATGGATAAAAAATCGTTTTTAAAGGGGCTTACACGAAATCTTTTAATTGTTGGTTTAGTCAGCCTATTTACTGATCTTAGCAGCCAAATGGTATTCCCGTTGATTCCTTTATATTTAATCTCCATTGGTGCAGGTGCATGGGTTGTTGGACTTGTAGAAGGTGCAGCAGAAACCACTGCTTCGTTATTGAAAGTATTTTCTGGATATTGGTCTGATAGAATTAGTAAAAGAAAACCTTTTGTTTTTGCAGGTTATGGACTTTCATCGATTACTAAACCCTTGTTTGCATTTGCATATTCATGGCCTTTAGTTTTAATTGTTAGAGTATTTGAACGGATTGGAAAAGGCATTAGAACTGCCCCACGAGATGCCATCATCGCAGAGTCGACAAAATCTTCTGTAAGAGGAAAAGCATATGGATTTCACAGAGCGATGGATGGTATTGGATCAGTATCGGGCGCAGCTCTTGCTTTGCTGCTTTTACCTGTGCTTGGATTTAAAGATTTATTTCTAGTCGCCTTTATTCCTGGAATCATCGCAGTATTATTTGTTTTGTTTATCAAGGAAAAAAACAGACCAAAAGAAAGTAAGAAAACAAAAAATAAATCACTAAAAGTCAGTTTAAAAAATCTTCCGCGCAATTTAAAGCTCTTTATATTGGTTTCAACCGTGTTTTCATTTGGACATTTTGGCTATGCGTTTCTCTTATTAAAAGCAAAAAATATTGGATTGGGCAATGACACAGCAATTTTCCTCTATGTCATATTCTATATTGTGTACACTCTATGTACCATTCCTGCAGGAATACTTTCAGATAAAATTGGCAGAAAACCTGTTCTTATGACGGGATATGTGTTGTTTGCCACTATGGCTATTGGCCTATTATTTACCTCTCAGATTTATGCGATATTTGTTATCTTTGTAGTATATGGCATATTTTATGCCATGATTGATGGTTCACAACGTGCATTTGTCGCAGATTTAGCACCACCTGATTTAAGGGCAACAGCTCTTGGTACATTTCACACATCCATAGGCCTCATTGCACTTCCTGGTGGGTTTTTGGCTGGAATACTCTGGGATGTAATATCTCCTGAAGCAACGTTCCTATTTGCCTTAGCTCTTGCGTTAGGATCCATTCTGCTGCTTGTATTTGTTAAAAACAAGAAACCAGCATGATAAAACATAAAATCAAAAGAGTTCACATATCATTTATACCCATCAAGAGCACTATTGGCTAACTGGTCAGCTATCACGTTGTATTCTCTTCTAATATGCGTGAAAACAACCTTTTGAAAAGAATTTTGCAGTTTTTGGACTTGATCGAAAAGCTCCTTTAGATTTTTATTTTTCACTTGATACCTGCCATTCAATTGTCTAACTAGCAATTCGCTATCGCTATAAACAAAAACATTTTG
>CAYLOF010000356.1:0-2101 GCA_964385215.1 uncultured Thermoplasmatales archaeon | reverse complement strand
CGGTCAACGCTCACTTCGTTCGCTATAGACCAGGTGGAATTCTTTCTTTAAAACAGGACTAAAGTCCCTTACTGAAAAAGATGTTTTTTTTATGTTGATTGTTAATCTTATCATTTCTTTTGCATGGATAGGTTTATTGTCATGGTTTCCCACATATATACAGCAGGAAAAAGGATTTGGTCCAGAAGTTGCAGGATTGCTGTTTTCCATTGTTCTTTCAGGAGGTCTTTTACTAAAACCTGTTATCGGTCATCTTTCCGATAAAATAAATCGATTGTTGATAATGACCGTTTTGACAGCGCTTGCTTGCATATCTCTTTATGTTTTGACAATTTCAAATTCATTCATTGTCCTTGTAATTGTTTCATTTATGCTCTCTCAGACATCTGCTTTTTATCTTGTTCGCACCTCATATCTTATGGACATATGGCATTCAAAATCTGCTGGGACTAATTTAGGTGTATTTCGTTCGTTAATTATTCTTCTTGGAAGTCCCATATCTGCTTTGATTGGATGGTCAAAGGGGATTTATGAGTTTAATACAATTATTTTAATGATTTCTGCAGGTCTTTTATTTGCAGTAGCGTTGCTAGTGATCAGACTGATAAAGGAAGAGTGGGCAATTCTCAAAAAGTAATTTCAGTTGGGAGATTTTTAGATATTATCCAAAATTAGATGATACTGTATCAGGGCGTCTTTTGCTTTTCCAGAAAATGTGGCAAATGCATGCCTGTTTCTTGCATCTGATATATCCAATTACATAACTGGTGAAACCATCAATGTTAATGGAGGGGCATATATCCATTAGACAGTAACCAGATCAGTCAGAAAGAACTTCGTGTACTCGCAAACTCCTGATGCGTTGTTCTATTTTATTGGGCGAATTTATTCTGTCTTCTGTTATTATTCCTGTCAAATAATCCAAAGGCGTCAAATCAAAGTAATAATTCATTATGCTCACATTACCAAAACTCCTTGTCGATACCTCAGCAGGGTTTTTTTGTTTTTCAGGTTTAAATCGGTAATTGGCAGGAAGAATTTTTTCTGAACCACATAACGTATAGAAATCAACGCCCAATTTTTCTGCAGCCAATGCTAAGCCAAGAGTGCCAATTTTATTTATAAGTCCATGTTGAGATAAAGCATCAGCTCCAACAAATATCAATTTTGCCTCTGATAAAAAAGAGAAAATCGCAGAATCAACAACAAGAGTTGTTTTAATGCCTTGTTTACCAAGCTTTTCAGCTAGATCCAAACCTTCATTCATTGGACGAGATTCTGTACATATAACATGAAATGACTTGCCAATTTCATTTGCAGAAAGAAGTGCATTAAGAACAGTATCGCTGTACGAATGGACGATAATCACTGAATCATCCTCCATTAAATCTGCTGCTAGTTCACCTATTGATTGAGCCGAACTTTCTAGCTGGTCTATAAACTGCTGGCATTGATTACGGACAGTTTGTTTTATTTTTTCCTCATCGTCCAGCGTATCAATATCCAATAAAACCCCATTGGTCAAATTAAATATAGGTGCCATTGTAGGTTGTGCCTTTACTAATTTGCTGGCAGTCTGTTTTATATCTTCAGTAAGTTCAGATGCCGAAGAGACTATAATGTTGTCCACTAAAAACGTTAGCGATTCGGCTGCCTGTCTTGCAAGTTTTAAAGCCCCATCGGTGCTATTCAAGCGTATTTTTTCTATCCTGTCTTCAACACATTTAGGGAGCTCTGTAAAGGACTTTTCATTACGGTTCATTCTCTCCTCCTTAAATCAACAACTACCAATACGTACTAAATATTTTTGTCGCATGCTTGTATGAATCGATGACTAATTAAAGCACATTCAAAAAAGCAATGTTACATGGAGAGAGACGGTTAAAAAATAGCGGCCATTATTTGGTAACAGAGCATCCCATTTTCTCCAGCAATTCTTCCAATGATTTCATAGCATTTTCTCTTGTGCTAGGGAAGGATGCCATTTTAATTTTAAAATGAAAACAACTGCCTTGCTCCGTAAGTTTATACACACCATTCAATAAAAACTTTTTATCAAGACGAATGAAAAAATATCCATGGTCGTCTAGACGTAAGTCAC
>CAYLOF010000355.1:0-2123 GCA_964385215.1 uncultured Thermoplasmatales archaeon | reverse complement strand
AATTCAAAGAGCTTTATGGTAAGACGTTAGTTTGTGGTTTTGCAAGGATAATGGGATACCCTATTGGCATACTTGCAAACAACGGCGTATTATTTTCAGAATCAGCACTTAAAGGAACGCATTTTATCGAGATGTGCGGTCAAAGAAAAATCCCACTAGTATTTCTTCAAAACATAACCGGTTTCATGGTTGGAAGTAAATATGAATCTGGAGGTATCGCAAAAGATGGGGCGAAGATGGTAACAGCTGTAACGTGTGCAGAGGTCCCTAAATTCACTGTAGTAATCGGTGGATCTTTTGGTGCAGGAAACTATGGCATGTGTGGAAGAGCATACGAACCAAGACAGCTATGGATGTGGCCAAACTCTCGTATTTCAGTTATGGGCGGCGAACAGGCAGCTAACGTTCTTTTGACTGTCAAACGTGATCAGCTATGGAGAAAAGGTAAAGAACTTACCGAAAAAGAGGAAAAAGAGATAACAGAGCCCATACTAAAAAAATATGAAACCGAAGGAAGCCCATATTACAGCACAGCCAGAATATGGGATGATGGAGTAATTGATCCTGTGGACACGCGTATGGTATTAGGACTAGGCATCTCGGCATCACTTAACGCACCCATACCTGACTGGAAACCAGGTGTATTTAGGATGTAGACTAAAAAATTCATGTGTCAAAATTTACAGACCTGATAACGCGCACACCATATTAATTTGAAAGCAACATGAATAGAATTTATAAGCAGATAGATATTATAGGAATCAATAGCTAGGTGAGGGCAGGATGAAGGATAAAATCTTACAAGAAGCAAAAGAGTGGTATGAAAGTCAAAAGGAAAATCCAGACATAGGGGATTTTGTTGATTTAGTAATCGACAAAACAACGGATTCTGTATTTGACAAGGTTAAACTGGAACTGGAGAATGAGTTTGCCATTGGTAATCTAAAACATCCCTTTTTCATTTCTAGCGAATACTATCTTGAACTAAAATTAAAGGATATTAAAGAAAAACTAACTAACTCATCCAATAAAATCAAAACTGATTTAAAAAAAGATGATATTCAACAGTAGTACAGGTTGGGGAGAACTTATGGTTTTTAGTAACCATTGTTATCACAATCCCCTTCCTGCATAACAATAAATCTAAAAAGAAAATGGGAATTACATATCCCATTTACCAACATTTATGTTTAAGTTTTCTCCGTTATATCCCTTGAGTTTTCTTTTGTATACTTTCAGAATTTCATCTTAACTTCTGGTTCAACTACTCCGTTCACAAACATTTTGCCACATCCCCAGAAAAGAATAGCCATCTGCTACTTAAAATGCTGTTGGATTGGGTGTTTATGGCTAGGCATTATTGTACGATTCCGTACAAATAATTTTACTACAATGAATGGTTGCAAAAATAAGTTGATATTTTGAAGTTTCTACAAAAAATCTGGTAAGCACAAGTAACTCTCTTTTCTTTCTAATCATTGGAGAATATCAAAAATATTCCATGCTTTATCGAGGGATATTAAAAAAATGAGATTTAACCATTAGTATCAATTGTTTAATACATGTCTATACTTCTCAGATAACATTAATCATGAAATCTCTAGTAAATCTTCCTCTTTTCCTGACCAGCTTATAATCCAAAAAATTAGTGTTAACAATTCTCGTTGTAGACTATTGGGAGTTCCCTTATATATAATGCATAAGGGAATATCTCCCTGTAGAGTCCCAATATTATTTCGCCATAATATTTCGCCTTGTGAATACATGGTGAAATTAAATGACAAAAAGATCAGATAGGCGGTAAAACAGACGGTCAAAGAAAACAGTTAATGTAAAGAACTTGTAAATTATGGAGTTATAATGGCAATCATGAAAAAAATTGGACTTATTGGAGGAATGACCTGGGAATCTACCTTAGAATACTATCGGATAATGAATGAATCTGTGAAAGAAAAACTTGGGGGGTTACATTCTGCTGATTGTATTCTATGCTCCTTTGATTTTGCGGATATTGAAAAATTGCAAATTAAACGAAAATGGAGGGAACTTACAAATATAATGGTTGACTCTGCGCAGACATTAGAAAAAACTGGTGCTGAATTTATTGTCATCTGTACAAATAC
>CAYLOF010000354.1:0-2124 GCA_964385215.1 uncultured Thermoplasmatales archaeon | reverse complement strand
AATACCATATTTTCTCCATTTATTACATATGGTAGTGCCTTTTCTTGAGGGGGATATAGCTTAACAATTCCATGTTCTCTTAGAACATCGATTATTCCCTTATCTATTGGCAGATCATTTAATTTCATGGTTTCCCTACAATGAAAGAGGTTATAAGTCAAAAACTTTATTCATAGGTATCCAAATTACTTGGTGGACATCATGGGACGAAGACAAACAATGCAGGAAAAGTACAAACAACAGATGAAAGCATATAGAAAAAAAAGGATGAAAGTAGACAACACTCCCTTTTTACCACCTGATGGTAATGTATATGTCATGAATTCTCTTGATCCAACAAAAGAAATAAAGGTAGAGGTATTAAAAACACATGCAAAACAACATAGGGAGATAATCACAAGCCTTGCATGTCCGGTCTGTGGAAATCCGATGACATGGGATAGCAAATGGGAAGCGTTTATCTGCGTAAAACATGGCAAAAAAGCAATTTATGAGATAGTAAATAAAGGCTAAAGGTGGCAATCTTAAGTATATCTTACTGCATTAAAGTAGACGGTGATTTGAGATATGGTTGAAGAAAAAATCGGCACAATTGAGCATTTCTTCGCAAATATTAGTGTGGCTGCCATAAAGATTACAGACGGTGAACTCAAAGTCGGGGATATCATTCACGTTGTCGGTGCCACCACAGAGTTCAAACAAAAGATAGATAGGATGGAGATTAATAGAGAACCTGTTGAAACCGTTAAACCCGGCGATGATGTCGGTATAAAGGTCAAAGAAATGGTTAGAGAACACGATATAGTGTATAAAGTAGCAGAGGAATGAAAAATGAAGGAATTAGCTGAAATAAGAACATTGAAAGTGAATCGGTACATCATCATAGATGACGAACCATGCAGAATTGTAGGTCTATCCACATCCAAACCAGGCAAACATGGTGAAGCAAAGGCACGTATTGAAGCAATTGGCATTTTTGATGGGCAGAAGCGGAGTATTGTTAAACCTGTTAAACACAAAGTTCATGTTCCAATTATTGACAAGCGAACTGCACAAATTTTGGCGTTAATGGGCGATAACGTACAGCTCATGGACCTTGAAACATACGAAACTTTTGAGATGCCCATTCCTGATGAATACAAAGGGCAACTTGAAACGGGAAAGGAAATACAATACCTACAAGCACTTGGTAGAAAGAAAATTACCCGGGCATAAAAAGAAAGCCCATTGTAATTATAATAAAAAATTGGATATCTTAAGGTTAATATGGATTTTCCAGATTACTTTGCCGATGCTGACTCAAGTTTCAATGAGGCAGAATTTGTCATATTCGGTGTCCCGTATGATAAAACTTCTTCTTTTAGATATGGTGCTAGCCGAGCTCCCACTAAAATAAGACAAAGCAGTTGGAATTTCGAGACGTTCAACCTAAAAAATGGTGTAAATTTTAAAGACATTAAAGTCCATGATTATGGGAACGTTGATGTAAAAGAAGATTCTCCGACAACAATGATAAAAAAAGTTAAAAAATTCACGTCCACACTTTTAGAAAAAAACAAATTTCCCATAGCACTCGGAGGCGAACATTCCATAACTCCAGGGATTGTTCAGGCTTTTCCAGAAGAAATTGCAGTTTTATCACTTGACGCCCATATTGATTTTAGGCAAGAATATGAAGATGAGTCGTTTAATCATGCATGTGCTGTAAGACGCATCGTCGATCACGTAGACATCGGCAATATTGCAATATTGGGCATTAGATCAGCAGGGAAAGAGGAATTTAAAGAAGCAGAAAAACAAGGTCTTTTCTGGATTGATTCGTTCGATATAAGAAAAGCAGGAATCAAAGAAGCAGTGAACAAAGTGAAAAAGCGTCTTAACAACAAGAAAATATATCTAACACTGGATATCGATGTCTTAGATCCTGCCTATGCCCCTGGAACAAGCACTCCTGAGCCTTTTGGCCTCACGCCATTTGATATTCTAGAATGCATAGAAAGTTTTTCTCAGCAGTTAGTCGGATTTGATGTTGTTGAAGTGTGCCCACCATACGATAATGGAGAAACTGCACTTCTTGCCGCAAGATTTGTAAAAAACACTATTGAGGAGATATGGCTAAGAAAG
>CAYLOF010000353.1:0-2129 GCA_964385215.1 uncultured Thermoplasmatales archaeon | reverse complement strand
GTACAACTCATTTTTGCTAATTACCTTTCTTGCCAAGTTTATTGCTACAGAATCTCTATCGATCGCAACAATTTCTGCATCGGTTATTTTCGCAAGCATTATTGCCGTTATTGGATAAGCACCACTACCTATATGAAGTAATTTTTTTGACTCGAATATATCAAACATTTCACTTTCTTTTTTGTATTCTATGCCTATAATTTCTTCATATAATTTACCCAATCTCTGAGATGCACAGGATAAAAGATCTGCAAAATGCCAAAAAAAATTTGTTTTTACAGTATACAGTTTCTCCATGCTTACATCTCAAATAGGTTAAAGTCGAACTTGAATTAAGATTAAATATTTTTCGCATTCCTCACATGGGGGAGTTAAAGACATTTATAGCGGATCAGCATAACAACAGAAAATCCACCTCTTCACTGTAAAAAATGTTAAATATTCAATGCCCATGTCATATTCCCAGCTCAACAAACAAGATATATACAGTTACTTACAAGTTCACAGAGATTATCGCAACTATAACTCAACACGAAAAGCAATATCCTAATGGAAATATTAATATGTGAAAAATATATGATAATGAATATATCACATCTTGGAGATTATATTGTATGAAAATACTATTAGTGATGCCCCACCCTAATCCAAAACGAAGTTTTTTTTCAAAATTTCAATATCCATCTCTCACCCTTCAACAGATAGCGGGAATAACTCCAAGGGAACATACTGTCAAACTCGTAGATGAAAGATATGAGGACGTTGATTTTGACAAACACTATGATCTTATAGGAATATCTTGTCTTACATATAACTCCCTACGAGGTTATGAAATATCTGAACAATTTAGAAAAAAAGGCGTGCCGGTTGTTTTTGGTGGATATCATGCATCGTTAATTCCTGAAGAGGCAAAGCAACATGCGGATAGTATTGTTATCGGTGAAGCAGAACTTACATGGCCTCAATTGCTTAAGGATTATCAAAACGGCAACATGAAAAAAATTTACAAAAACGATCGTGTTATAAAAGCAGAGGAAATCCCTCCAGCTCGACATGATATTGGCTCATATACTTTTTGGGAATCTATTCAAGTTTCAAGAGGATGCCCTACTGGATGTGAGTTTTGTGCGATGAATGTTGTCGAAGGGAAAGTGTTCCGGGGAAGACCTATAGAAGACGTCATTGATGAAATGAAGAAGATCCATGCAAAACGTATCTTTTTTGCTGACGCATCACTTACCATTAATCCAAAGTATGCAAAAAAGCTCTTCAAGGCCATGGCACCTCTTAATAAAAAATTCCACTGCTTTGGCAATATCAACGTTCTTGCACGTGATAAAGAATTTATCCGTTTATCACAGGAAGCCGGTGTGGAAAAATGGTATCTTGGGATTGAATCTATTTCTCAGAAAAACATTGATCAGGCAGGCAAGGGAACCAACAAGGTTGAAAATTATCACAAGGCCATACAGAACATTAAAGATTATGGTATGATGGTAACAGGATTTTTTGTTTTTGGACTGGATTTTGACACCCCAGATATTTTCGATGCTACATTAGACGCAATTTATAGATGGGGGCTTGATGAAGCGTCTTTTAGCATTCTTACTCCATACCCAGGAACGCCATTATTTAAACGATTTAATAAAGAAGGAAGAATTGCAAATAATAATTGGTCGCTATATGAAGAGGGAAAAGTAAATTTTATTCCAAGGAATATGACAGAAGAAGAGTTACTAGAGGGAATCCAGCGAATCGCTATGGAGTTTTATTCAGTAAAAAATAACATAAAAAGAGCTTTTAAACTCCGTCCTTTTAACCCTGTCAAGTCTCTTTCAGCGTTTCTAACAAATATGAGCATTCGATCGTTTTACAAAAGAGAAAAATTCAATTATTGAGATATATGTGGTTGTAAATATGAAAATATTATTAGTATTCCCGGGAATCGAACACGGTGCAACAACTCATTCAGATAAGGGATCGTGGACTTCTATTGTGTTTGGATACCCAATAATAACACTTATTCATCTCGCAGCCATAACGCCAAAAAAATACACTGTTACAATTGTTAATGAAAATTATGAAACTCTTGATTTTGATACAGATGCAGATCTAATTGGAATCACCAC
>CAYLOF010000352.1:0-2130 GCA_964385215.1 uncultured Thermoplasmatales archaeon | reverse complement strand
TCATTTCCATTATAATATGATCATATATTCATAATATAAAAAGATGTTGAAAAACGTGATTTTTGTATTGGGAGTATAAGGTATTAAACGAAAAAAGCATATACTTCAGAGGAAGAAAAAAATGAAGCGTTATCTCAAACTTATTAGACCATACGGGGTGCTGTTTTTAGGTTTCGCCCCTGTTTTTGGTGCGATTGCTAACGGTGAATTTTCATTTTCACATCTAACAATATTACTTGTAATGGGTCTACTAGCCCATATCTTTACATTTGTCCAAAATGATTATTGTGATGTTGAGATAGACCGTAAATCAAAACATGTATCAAACCGACCTCTTGTTACAGGGAGTATTTCTCAAAAAACAACTGTTGTCATATTTGTATCTTCTTTTATACTTTCTTTACTACTTGCGATCGTGTTCTTTTTCACATTCTATTCTTTTGCATTGTTATTACTGTCATTTCTGTGTATGACTCTTTACAATAAGTATAGTAAACGCTTCTTCGGTATGGAATACATACTCGGTGCAGGAGTTTTTACTTATGGGATATTTGGAGCGTTAACTGTTTCCAATAACATCTCATCTTTGGCAATAATTGTCTCAGCACTGGGATTTTTGCAATGGCTATTCAGTGTTGGCATATCAGCAAATTTAAAGGATGTGGAATTTGATTCTAAACTAGGCATTAGGACAACACCTACAGTGTTTGGGGTTCATGTATCAGATAAAAAATTGATGATACCGCTATCATTCATCTTATACGCATTTGTCATAAAATTTATACATATCTTAATTGCTTCATTTCCGTTCTTCTTAGGATATACTTCGATATTTATCTATGACCTTCCAATTCCAGGGATTTGTTTTCTAATCATATCAATAGTACTGCTTTATCTAACTCTGAAGATTCTATCAACACCTATGCAAGAAAGAGATAAAATGCTTGTATACGTAGGAGTACAAGAAGGGCTTGCACTTCTTTTAATCCCTATTGCTCTAATGAGTTATCTAACAGAAAACATATTGATACTTCCAACATTTTTGTTAATGTTGCTATTCATTTTTTGGCCTCTTTTTTGTTTTAGAATGCTTTTCGGTAAAAGAATGATACCTCTAGAATAAAATTATTCACTAAACAGTTCCTTAAAATAGACATATGGATAGCGTCTTATCAGTTTCCACCTGTATTCATGGATATTTAGTCTTCCATGTAATATGCCTGGATGACTATGCCCAAGCTGCTCTTGGGAACCCTTTATCGGAATTGGGGAAAGACATGGTTTCAATAGGCATGGATACCCAAGAACCAGTCACTCTTCTTAGATATGGATCTGCTATTTCAACCATACGACTTATGAAGTTTTTAATACGTATGCCCCTATTGTTTTTACTGAAGACTATGAAGGATGCGGAAATACTGTTTAATGATTTGAGAGAAGATAGAAGACGTATCATTGAAGAATCTGGTGGTAGGGAAAAATATAGAAAAATGATGAGAAAAAAGCTTGGACTAGTACACCGGAGTTGTCTGAAAAATCTTTAGTAGGGGAAATAAAAGAGTTTAGAAAAACACCCTTTTAGGCATTGCCATCTATTATTACTTCTTCTTTAGAATTATTCTAATACTTGGTATGGCTATTATTATTGATAGTGTGATTAATAACCAGCCCAATAATTGCCAGTTAAAGTTTGGTAGATAGAATACTAAAAGAACTCCAAGCCCTACACCAAACACAAACTTACTTAATACATGCATAAACATGGGGCGTGGTGGTAACTTTCTAAATTTTTCAAATTTATTAGTAAACCAACCCATATTTTTCTACCTCCTTCAATCACTATTTCGTAACATCTCTTTCTTTAAAAAACCAACCCTAATACAGTTAGGATAAAAAGATATTGAAAATCGAGATAATCCATGAATCTAATCTAAGAAAGACATAAGTTATAATATGTATTTCGCTCTGTCATTAATGCTATTTAGAGGATGAATGTGAGTAAACCTAAGATTTTGTATATTACTCCATTGCGGGGAGGCATTGGCCATTGGAGCAGATGCTTAATAGAAGAGTTAGATAAATTAGCTGATATAACAATAGTAACATTCAAAAGGAAACGAAAAGAAGATG
>CAYLOF010000351.1:0-2143 GCA_964385215.1 uncultured Thermoplasmatales archaeon | reverse complement strand
TTTTTACTTGCAAAATCCTTTATGTTCTTTCTAAGTTCCGAATAAAAATTCTTATTTTTAAACAGATTTTCTGAAAAGACTTCAAGAATATCAGGATTCTTTTCTAGTGCCGATTCGATGCTCTTCCAAATTCCAGTTTTCATACGGAAATTATCAATCATAATCTCTGATGCGCCACAATCTACAAAGATATTTAAAATTTCAGTTAACTTTTCATTTTTTATTGTTGGATATATGGGACCGAAAAAAATACTGGTTTTTACTCCCGCCTCAGCATATTTTCGCAGAATATCAAGTCTTTCTTCAATGGATGATGAATGTGGTTCAAGAAGTTGTCTTTCATTGTCATCAAGAGTTGCAATGCTTACCATTACTTCGGCATCAGAAAATTTTGATATAATATCAATATCTCTAATCACAAGCGAAGATTTAGTCTGAATATTAACTGGGAAATCATGTTTCAAAAGCTGCTCTAAGCAATACCTCGTGAGTTTAAACTTTTTCTCAATCGGTTGATATGGATCTGTAACAGTCGAAATACCAACAACACCGGATTTTTTTCTCTTCAGTTCTTTGGAAAGAATTAAAGGAATGTTTACTTTAACGTCTACAAATTCTCCCCATCTCTTCCTATCAATTTTCAACACATTTGGCGCATAGCAATATGCACAATTATGCTCGCAGCCCATGTACGGATTAAGAGAGTAATCAAGTCCAGGTAATTTTGAAGGAGATAGTGCTGTTTTACAGCTGATTTGTCTAATCTTCATAGAACCCTCTTTAAAAATCCTCAAGTCTTTTCTGATACAACTGATCTTTGAGTACCGCACTATTTCTAATCCATCTTTGAAGAGGAATATCCATCTTCTGCGATACAAAGACAATTGCTTTATCTAGCGTATCAAACTTCCGGCAATCTTGCTGCAATGCTCTTCTCACACTCTCTCTGACATTCCACACGCCTATCGGCATAATATATCCAGGATGAGCCTCACGCAGTATCACTACCCCTGCCTGACGTCTTTCCTTATTTAGCAGTTCATTTACTGCAAGTCTTGCTGCATAATAACAACCGCCAATATCAGCATAGGTTGTCCTTCCCTTGTAAAACTCATAGCTGTTGAAAATTGAGATGTTTTTCCCATACAGATTCCATGTAGTGTTTGGATACCATGCCTCAATGAGTTCATATTGCCATTCGCTTGGCATCATCAAAACAATCCACCGGTTGTCGAACTGATTAAGGTGATATACCCTAAACTCGTTGATATATGGGTACATCTTTGTTTTTTTCATCAATTCTTTACCGAGCAAAGAATCAACAGCAGTAATACTCCATCTGGTAGGAACAAATCTTCTATATTTATTCACTCCAAATGCTCCAACACTAAAAGCACGTTGAATTTTTGAAATGTTTACTCCGTCTTTGTACAAAACCGAAACAGCATCTCTTGCTTTTAAATCAGTATCATAAAATGCCTTCTCCATATGTTGTTCGTATTTTGGGTTTGTTATATCAAATTTCTTTAAAGGTGCAGAGGGCCCATGAGGTTGAACCTCATCATAAAAAGCTATATTTCCACGGGGCTTTTTTTCAAAAATGGCCTCAGTAAAAACACTGTTTTTAGAAAGAGCAAGCTCTCTGGTGAATCCTACAATCTTGTTTGAATTTTCGACATCAAAAACATCAACATTATACTTTCCTCTAATGAGCATTGAGCGAAAATCAACGATATCGTCAATACTCTTGTCCAACCAAAGTTCTGGTGTATCAATAAGAGAAGTATCGCCCATAACAGGTGGAATCATGGGACCAATTGATACTTTAGGATATCCAAATCTACCAACAAACACACTGGGCGGTGAGGAACCTCCCAGTTTCAATTTATCAATCAATGGTCTTACTTTATCACGCGAATGAAATTTTACAAGAACAGGACAACGTGATCTGCCGCACAAAAGTTTTGTGCCACGACATAAGGTACACAAACTAGTAGATTTATGTTTTGCAACTGGCAAAAGTTTCTTTTGTTTCTTTGAGTCAAAATTAATATTATGCAACATTATAGAAGTACCTTACTTTTTTAAATATCTTCCCGAGGGATAATTAAAAGTATAGCTTTTTAACTCAAAATACTTATTT
>CAYLOF010000350.1:0-2147 GCA_964385215.1 uncultured Thermoplasmatales archaeon | reverse complement strand
GGTGTTTCGATACATAACATCACACAGGCAAAAGAAGCAGAAAAGCAGGGCGCCGACTATATTGCATTTGCAAGTATATATGAAACTATCTCAAAAAAAGATGCTGTGGTTCGTGGGGTTGAGAAACTGAGGAAGCTGAAACAACATACAAGCATTCCTGTTGTTGCAATAGGAGGGATTAATGATAAAAATATACGGGAGGTTTCATCTGCAGGAGCTGATTACGCAGCTGTAATCAGATATATAAGTAATTCAAAGGATCCAGCAATTGCTGTAAGGAAACTTTATAGAAATTTCGTTAAGGATAAAAAAAGAAGGTGATAAGAATGAAAACAATGAGAGACAATGCTATAGATGGAAAAATAACAGAAGCAATGAAGTTTGTTGCAAAAGAGGAAGGTCTTCCTCCGGAGTTCATCAGGAGAGGAATTGCAAATGGTTCTCTTGTAATTCCATACAATAAAAATCATAAGAGTATGAAAATGATAAAGGGTATCGGAGAGGGTTTAAGGGTAAAAATAAATGCAAATATCGGCACTTCACCATATCATATGAATCTTAAAGAAGAACTTGAGAAGTTAAAAATTGCTGTTGAGTTTGGAAGCGATTCTGTTATGGACTTGAGTTTGGGGAGTATTCTTAAGAAGGTGAGGAAAGAGGTCATTAAGAAATCACCGGTAATGGTAGGGACTGTTCCCATTTATGAAGTAGGATTCGAGCTTTCGAAAAAGAAAAAGAGTATTGAGGAAATGGAAATTGAAGATTTCCTTGAGGTTATCAAAGCGCAGGCGGATGACGGCGTTGATTTTATGACCATTCACTCCGGTGTTACAAAGTCTGCAGTGGAACAGATGGAAACCGAAGGCAGATTACTCGATATTGTTAGCAGAGGAGGAGCATTTCTTGTGAAGTGGATGAAAAAAAATAAGCAGGAAAATCCATTGTACACATATTATGATGAAATTCTGAATTTGCTGAGAGAGTATGATATAACCATTAGTATTGGTGATGGGATGAGACCAGGGGCGGTGCTTGATTCAACGGACAGAGGGCAGATTCAGGAATTGATAAACCTCGGGGAATTAGCAGAGAGGGCGTGGGATAAAGGTGTTCAGGTTATTATAGAAGGACCAGGGCATATTCCTATCGACGAAATCGCATCGAATGTCCAACTTGAGAAGAAACTATGCCATAATGCGCCTTTCTATGTGCTTGGTCCTATTGTGACGGACATTGCTCCGGGTTATGACCATATTACGGGGGCGATAGGGGGTGCAATTGCTGCAATGCATGGAGCGGATTTTCTCTGTTATGTAACGCCAGCCGAACATCTGAAACTGCCGGATGTTGAAGATGTGAAATTGGGGGTTATCTCTTCCAAAATTGCAGCGCATTCGGTGGACCTCATAAGAGGAAAAGATAGTGATTGGGATAAAGAAATGGCTCGAAAAAGAAAATCTCTTGATTGGGAAGGACAAAGAAAACTCAGTTTGGATAAAGGCAAAGCAAAGAGATATCGTGAGGGTAGTGAGATAGGCAAAGAGAATGTTTGCACTATGTGCGGAGAGTATTGCGCCATCAAGCAAATAATCGAAGCGGGGAAAGGCAGACTTAAGACTTAAGACATACAGAAAAATAGCACCAGAGCACAAGCCACAAGAGCACAGGAAAAGGCAAAAGAACGAACGGGCGAAACGGCGAAACGGTGCGAACTAACGGCTTCGCCTGTGAAACCAACGCTACGCTGTAAACAAACGCACTTCGTGCTGCAAACTAACGCTATCGCTGTGTATAGATTGGTTGGATTGGTTAAAACCTTGGAACAAATGTTTTCTCTGTGTCTCTGTGGTGAAATTTGTATGGAAATTGGCAATATGAGATTGCTTCGGCAGAAATTAAGGAAGAACACTCGCAATGACAGAAAAAATCAACAAAACAGACGGGGTGTGTAATTATGACTATGAATACACAGCATGGCGAAATAACTATGAATAACGCGGAAGGCAAATAACCATTGACCAATGACATAAGACTTAAGACCATGAAATACGAAATTACGAAAATGGAAATTAGGAAATTGGAAACAGTTGCATTAGTTAGATTGGTTGAATTGGTTGAATTTGTTTATACCTGAGATAATTCTGTTC
>CAYLOF010000349.1:0-2154 GCA_964385215.1 uncultured Thermoplasmatales archaeon | reverse complement strand
CCTTTATAACAGCTTTCAGTGGGTTCTGTGTATGTCTTGGGATAGCTTCCCTTGGGCCATATACGGCTGCTACAACTTTATTGCCACCCCATTCTAGATAGCATGAGCCCTCGGCTCTATGAAGCACTCCCGCCTCAATCTTAATTTCTCTTAGTTCATCGGCCTTTCTACCGTCCAACCGCTTTCCATCGTCATCAATCAATTTAATATCTGATTCCATTATTGCACGTCCTTTGTATCTTTTTTCAATAACTCTTCTATTTTGTCTGTAAGTCCATAGGATATTGATTCGCTCTCTATTTTCCCTATTGCTTTTATTACCTTTGCTATATTGTCGTCTTCTCCATCGATCCATATTCTTCCATTTTTACCGACAAAGATTCGACATTGAGTGTACTTCTTTAACAAGGCTATCATGGAGCCCTTTCTACCAATGAGCCTGGGTACTTTTGAGGGTTCGATATAGGTTATATATCCTCCCTTTATTTTGTAAAGATTACGATCCTTTAGTGTAATCTGCAATTTCTTGTCCAAACCTACTTCCAGGATTTTTGCCATTATGGAGTCGCCGCGGTTTAAATATTTATCGGTCTCCCCAAAATCAACATCCCATGGCACATCATTTGTATGTAAAAGAGCAGGATAGGGGGCATTTATGTCGACTAACCAGATGGATGATAATGGCTCTTCGACGATGCCAATGACAAAATCTCCTTCCATTGGGTCATATCGACCTTTTAAAGGTATTACATTCATGTAATCTGATCTTTTGCTTAATAATCCTAATCTTTCTGAGTATATTTTGCCTTTCTCGATAAATGTACCGCGCCCGGCCTTGCTACTTTTGGCATCCCCTAGGAGCTGGCTTGGAATTACTATCTCTCGTTTTTCTCCAGACATAAAATGATAACCTCTAATCAAATTACTTAAGAATCTTTGTGGATATGTTTCCCTTGGCCACACCGTTCAACTTGTCATAAAAATCGTTTTGCATGCCAGCAGGGATTTTGACAATGCCAAGCCACGATCCATCAGACTGCCAGTTCTCCCTTTCCAAAACGCCGTAATTACGGACGATGCCATATGCTTTGCCGGTGTATTGGGCAGGGATGTTAACTGAAATCTTAATTCTATCCATGGAAATAGGTATGATAGGTCTTAGTGCCTCAATTGTTGTTTTAACTTGGTCGCTTACTGGTTTAAATGGATCAATATGTACCTTAGCTTCTTTCATTGCAATCTCGATTCTCTGGCGAGGGTGTGGAGCCTTGGTTTTTGGATCCATAGCATTTCTAACAATCTTTTCAACAATTCTATTCTTTTTATTTTCTTGCATTTTATGACGCTGATCTGTCGTGAGCTGTATATCTCCCTTTAAAATTATCTGTTTAGCGATTTCTGCAACATCTTCAGTATCAAAATTCTTCTGAAGTGACTCTTCCGATGCATGTGTACCTTTTTTTGAATCCTTAAAAATAGCATCTATGGCAAGATTTTGAGTGATGTCTATATCACCTCCATCTATAATATCTGCTGCTGCATAAGGGTCGACCAGTATCTCAAAGTGTTCTTCGCCTTTTTTCAATCGCGCGATTACAGCATCATCAAGACTGACCAATTCTACTTTCCTCCAATAGCCTTACTGACGTATTCTTTTGCTTCATCTTGTGGCAAAACATGGAAATTGAAATTTTTGTCAACAACACCGATCTCTGTAGCATCTGGGTTTAGTTTTCCCTCAGTACCCTTATGAAGTGCCTTTATACCCATATCAATAGCCTCGTCCATCGAAATGTTGTCCTTGTAGTTCTCTTCAAAATAACTCATGGCTCCATTGCGTCCTGCGCCTTCACTGCTTGCTTTGTATTCCATCAATGCGCCGGATGGATCAGTTGAAAATAAACGTGCGCCTGTTTCATCATGACCAGCCACCAATAAAGCAGTGCCAAAGGGTCTTACTCCGCCATATTGTGTATATGTCTGTTTAAAATCACAAATGTTTTTAACAAGGGTCTTAACCTGTATTCTCTCACCGTATGTTATTTCATTTATCTGTGCGTCAATACGGGCTCTATCAATTAGTGCTCTTGCATCTGCCACAAGGCCAGAAGTTGCGCATCCGATGTGTTTATCTATTGTAAATATCTTCTCAAT
>CAYLOF010000348.1:0-2165 GCA_964385215.1 uncultured Thermoplasmatales archaeon | reverse complement strand
GTATCATTAAAATATGCGGTGAGACCAAGCCACCAGCCAATGCTTTCACTTCGCTGATAGGTAAATGCAAGTTCGTAGAATGCAGAAAAAAATTCATCATTTGTATGATCTTTTTTTGCAGCGACAAGATATTGATATGCCTCTGTAGCTCTTTTTTGTGCAGCTCCGACGCATTGCAAGGAGATCATCCCGTTCACTTCGGTATTTTTTGCTTTTTGACTTTGATTGATATAATAATCTTCCACTTGCTTTAATAGTGAATCAAGATATGTTTTTTGATTATCGGCGTTGTAGTACTCACAGGCATAGGTGACAAATCGGGAGTTAATCAAAGATTGGAATGATTTACTCGTGCTTGTATAATAGAGCTCTTGGTTAAACCAATCTTCAGATTCTATTAATGCATCTTCAGCATTGTTGAGAAAATCTGTTACCTGATTTCGGTAATAGCTTGGAAACTGGTTTGGTATGCTTGTTTCATCAAATGCAGCACTTGCATTGTGAAATGATACATTTGATTGCGACAACAGCGTTGTAGCCAACGGTTTCATAGAATCGATGTATTGTTCCGTTGAAATGCTTTGATTGGAGGCAGTAACTTGATATTCATATCCTGTATAGTAATAAACGACGTCTTTGATGCCAGCAACTTCCACTACCTCAATGCCATAGTTTTTCATAGCATAATCTGAAACATTTCGGGTGACTTGATGGGGGACAATTTGATCTCCCCAGGTAGTTGTAACTGTTTCATACACGGTTTCTGTATAGGTTCCTTGGCCTTCTGGGATGAGAAACCGTGTTGCACCAACTGAGTTTGCTGCATCGATTTTTTTTGTGATTCCTCCGATTGGCCCAATGCTCCCATCTGGGTTGATCATGCCGGTCATTATTGTTTGATCATCCATAGGCCATTCTTCCAGGAGGACGATAACTGCTGCAGTCATAATCCCACCTGCTGATGGGCCTCCGATGATGGGAGAGTCTGTTCGTATGACAAAGAAGTAATCATAGGACGAGGGATTTATGTTACAATCTTGATCATTTTCAACAAGGGCACTTGCTACCTTTACTGCAAGTCGGGCAGAGCCTTGCATATCAATTTGAGCAAGTGGCAAAGTATCAACAAAGACCCGTCCACTTCCATTGCTTTGTATGGTTGCAGTTATTGTTGATATCACGCCAACGTATCCACTTGCTGTTTGGCCGACTGCTGGTGCGTACACAGTGACGTTTTTGTATTCCATTGAAATGGTGTCGCTGTAGATTTCTCCTGGTGTTTGCGTTGCGAGGATTTGTGGAGAGCTTGCAGTTACGATGAGAGATAAAAGAACAAGGAGCTGAATGGTGATTTTGGATGTTTGTAATTTTGTCATATTTCTAAGCACTTCCCTTATCTAATTATGTGTCTATTCCAAGTTACCTTAAACATTAATGGATTATATTGCCGTAATTAGCCAGTTAATGAAGGTTCTTCCTTAAAAATATTTACTCGTAAATAGGGGGTAGGGAGAGGGATAGAAAAATTGAAAAAGGAGGCAAAAAAGTGGGAGAAATATAGAATGTATAAGGAGGCTATCCCTCTCCTTGGTTTTGGGTGTTTTCCTTGATCGGTGAAACGCTTGAGATCTGTTTTGTCCTTTTTTTTGAAAAAAGGGCCTGCTGTTACTGTATGATGAACGTGTTGTTCGCATGTTGTAGTGGTTATTTTTTTGTTGCGTTTCATTGATTGCTACACCGTCTATGCATTTAAGCGCTACATAATGTAACGCTACAATTATCGGTATATGCGTTCGAGTATTTAAATATTTTTGTTTTCTATCAATAAAATCTTCTAAAAATATGATATGCTACAATTTGTAGCGTGACAAATTATAAATACTGGATTGACATTATAAAAATACCAATGACAAAAAACGTCGGCCCCCTCGAACGAAAAGTCCTAGGCATTTTATGGAAGAAAAAAGAAGCAACAGCTCGAGAAATATGCATTTCACTTGAACGTTCTGGTGAAAGAAGGGCGTACTCAACCATACGAACCATTATAAAAAGATTAGTTCAAAAAAAAATCATCGATCAACATAAAAACCCCCAAGATCGGAAATATACGTACACTCCAATTTTAACAAAACATGAACTGGAAACAAAAATTGTCCAACGCATAT
>CAYLOF010000347.1:0-2178 GCA_964385215.1 uncultured Thermoplasmatales archaeon | reverse complement strand
CTTGTATTTCGCACCCCTAAATGAAATTGAGTAGTATTTTTTTCTCGTGTTGTCAACAACAATTGAAAATAATTATATCTACCTAATGACCAATGCTTTCAAATCTTTGTTTATCAACACAACCTCTCTAACATGAACTTCTGCTTCAAACTCATCAAGAAGTTCCAATATCTTTTCTTTATCTTTTTTCCTGATAATTATCACACCTCTAATCAATTTGCTTGATGAAATCTCATCAAGCAGACCTTTCCTTCGGTATCGATACTTACCGCTATGACTACTTGTGTTCTGTCCGTAAAGCTTTTTCACCAATGCACTCGCTACATTTGGGTCGTGCGGCGCTCTCAATCGATATGCAATTAATATTCCATTCATATATGACCTAATATAGGACATAACATTTAAATCCTTTGGATACCTTACGCAGTTGGTGTATAGGTGATTAAATGGATAGAATTATCCCACTCAAAGCTGATTACCATCCTGTGTTAGGCCAGTTAATGAACGAAATGGATCTTGCTGATGTGATAAATCGGGTCATGGACATTCCGGGCTCTCAAGCAAATATTGATGTAGGGACATTTGTATGTCTTTTTATCCATCATATACTTGGAGATATCAATGTAAAGATGTATAGAATGGATGAATTTTTCACTGGCAAAGCAATGCCACTTCTAATACCTTGGAAGGCAGATATAGATGTCAATGAGATCAATGATGACAGAGCAGCCAGGGTTTTAGATTCAATATGGAGGGTAAATCCTCAGAAGGTTTTCAGTGCTGTGGTGGATGCAGTCATTCCATTGCATTCTTTGGAAACAAATTCTATTCATGCCGACACCACCTCCAAATCATTTTATGGTGCATATAATAAAGCAATGGATGCAGTGGATGTACCCGATATCACATATGGATATCCAAAAGATCATCGCCCTGATCTAAAACAGATAATATTCGGAATTGGTACCACTAGTGATGGTGTTCCCATCGTAAGTGAAGTGGCAAGTGGCAATGAATCGGACATGACTTTAAACGGGCGTTGGATAAAAAAACTGAGGAAAATGTTGAAAAAGAACAAAGAGGACTTCCTGCTTTACATTGGAGATAGTGCACTGGTTACGACTGACAACCTTGATCATTTGGCTGACGAACATATAGATTTCATATCAAGGCTACCTGGACGTTTTGACCTTGAAAAGGAACTAAAGAAGAAAGCGAATTTGGAAAATGATTGGGAAGATATCGGAAAGATATCTAAGGAGAAAAATGCTGCATCTTACAAGATATGGGACACTACTGGTTATATCGAAGGAAGAATTTATCGTTTCATTGCAGTCTATTCGGACCATAAGGACAAGAGGAAACTTAGGGCTTTGGATAAGGCTGTGAATAATGAATGCAATAGATATATGAAACGTTTTGAGAAGTTATCAAAAAGACCGTTTGCATGTAAAAAAGATGCAGAGATCGAGGTGAAAAGCTTTCAAAAGAAACATTCTCCAAAGTATCATCAGATTGACTGGAAGATTGAGATGAAAGAGGAGAAAATGAAGAGAAAGAAACGGGGTCGGCCAAAGAAAAATGAAACGATCCGGTTCCAAATAAATTACTATTTATCTGGATCTTTGAGATTGGACGATGATGCATACGAAACGGAGAGGGATTTGTGTGGCCAATATGTTCTTATCACATCATTGAAGGACATCAAAAAAGAACCTGCAAGGACAATACTGGAAAAATACAAAGGCCAATATTATGTGGAAAGGATATTCAAATTCATAAAGAGTCCATCGTGGGTGGGTTCATTTTGTTTGAATAAACCCGAACGTATTGCAGCATTTGGTTATATCTTATTCATAGCCGCTATTATCTACACCTTATGGGAACGGCGGGTAAGAATGGCCCTGGGCAATGAGAACACCGAACCGATCGATGGATTAAACAGACAGAAGACTAAGAGGCCGACCTCTTATGCACTTGAAGTGGTGTTGAATCAAATACTTGTCCTGTCACAACAAACAGATGGAAAATTACGGATTTGGCTTCCAAAACCACTTTCACACAATGTGCAACGTGTCATAGAACTATCTGGCTTTAATGTTGACATATATCAAGGAGAATGGACTGTTGGTGGAAAAAAGAAAAAGATTGTAAAAAAAGGGTGCGAAATATGAGTTA
>CAYLOF010000346.1:0-2179 GCA_964385215.1 uncultured Thermoplasmatales archaeon | reverse complement strand
ATGATCATAACTCCAAAGGAAATGAAAAGACTCTTTGGAACAGAGATGGTAATCACCAACTCATACATAATAAAAAAAGACAAGAAATTAAAGGAAAAAGCAATTGAAAAAGGAGTTCACAATCTAATAGACTTTGACGGCCCAATCATGACAGATTCTGGAACCTTTCAATCCTACATGTATGGAAATATAAAAATTGATCCATTGGAAATCGTGGAATTTCAAAGAGATATAGGAAGCGACGTTGGAACAATCCTGGACATTTTTGGAACGCCAGACCAGACCGAAACAAAAGCAACAGAAGGAGTGCAAGAAACGGTAAAACGGGCAAAGCAAAGTATGAAGGTAAAAGGAGATATGATTCTTGCATGTACTGTCCAAGGTTCCATTTACCCAAATCTCAGAAAAAAATGCGCAGAAAAATTAAGTAAAATTAATGCCGATTTTTTCCCAATTGGCGGTGTAGTACCACTGATGGAAAGCCAGAGATATTCAGATCTGGTCAGATGCATTCTCGCATCTAAGAGAGGATTAAATCCCAGCAAACCCGTACATTTATTTGGTGCAGGCCACCCTTTGATATTCCCTTTAGCTGTAGCTCTTGGTTGTGATTTTTTTGACTCATCTGCATACGTAAAATATGCAAATGATGGGAGAATGATTTTCCCAGAAGGAACAAAAAAGTTGGATGATTTAGATGAGCTTCCTTGCTATTGCCCAGTCTGTACAAAATTTACTGCATCTGAACTAAAAAAAATGAAAAAACCTGAAAGAACTTTACATATAGCAAAACATAACCTATATGTTAGTTTTGCCGAATTAAAAAAGATTAGAAATGCAATATCCGAAGGGAACCTCTGGGAACTAGTAGAAAGAAGAGCACGCTCAAATCCACATCTACTTGAAGCAATGAGGGAACTGAGAAAAACAGAAAATAAAACATGGCTGGAACAGTTTGAACCAATCAGCAAAAATAAGGCATTATTCTACACAGGAAGCCAAACTATTCACCGACCAATTATATATAGATATCACAAAAGATTGATCGATAGATATTCATTCTTATCTGACAGTGCCGCTATTCTCCCAGACGGGAAAAAACCATACTCAAAGTATTATTCCAATGAAATTAGGGAAATACTTGCAAAAAGAAATGACGTAGAAATTGTAGTAAACTCCCATTTAGGACCAGTGCCAATTAAACTTGACGAAATGTATCCATTTGCACAATCTATTTTTCCCGAAGTTACAGACAAAGAAACAGAAGAAAGCATAAAGAAAATATTTGATGAATTTATGAGGGGTAAAAAAGCAATTTTTTGGAAAGGGGAAAAAACCTTGCAAAACTTGTCTAAACCACAGGAGAAAACCACAAAAGACAGGGATCTTGAAAGAATCTCTGCTGTTGCAGACATGCAATTTGGAAAAAATGCATCAAAGGCATTGTTTGACGGAAAAATAAGGATTGTTAAATCAAAAAAGACTGGAAAGATACGAAATATATATTGCGATGAGAAACATGTATTATCTATGCGTGCTGGAGATGGACTATTTACTCTGAAAATAAGCGGTGCAAAAATGCTTCATAATTTTTTCAAATATCCGAAGCTCAGAGTTATAGTACAAGAGGATGCTACTCCTTTTGTTAAGGATGGTAAAAGTGTCTTTGCCAAGTTTGTCCTAAACTGTGATGAAGAATTGAGACCTTTTGATGAATGCATAATTGTAGATAAGAACGATGATCTGCTTGCAACAGGACGATGTATACTTAACAAAATTGAAATGTCATCTTTTAACTTTGGAATGGCTGCCAAGACAAGAGAACACATCAATTGAACAAAATCTATTTCCTAAATTTAACCTTGCAGAAATTTTCTAAGAAAAATCAAATGAAAGAAGAAAATTTTGTGGGAAAAAAGAAGGAAGGCTGGCCTAAAAAGGATGGGATGGGATGCACAAACTACCAGCTCAATTCCTTCCATCCCAAAGAATTACGCATCGCTTTAAGTACCTTTTTCGCAGATGGATATGTAAATAGATATGCAGCTAAAATGATAGCCTTGTTCCCCCTGATATATGCATTGAAAATCAAGTACACCAATAGATAAATTCTCTAGGATAAAATACGTCAAAACACGTACTTTAAATGAACAATTATAAAAGCAATAAATCACTTTCG
>CAYLOF010000345.1:0-2199 GCA_964385215.1 uncultured Thermoplasmatales archaeon | reverse complement strand
ATATAATTGGATTTCAGCCTTTCAGATGAACAGAAATTATTTCAAAAAACTATTAAAGAATTTTGTGAAAAAGAAATAAAACCCATTGCAGAGAAAATTGATCAGGAAGAGTATTTCTCAGAAGAGCTCTATAAAAAAATGGGCAGGATGGGTCTTTTAGGGATGACGGTCCCCCAGAAATATGGAGGGGCAGGTATCGATCGTGTTAGCTATATGATGGCGCTTGAAGAAATCTCTCGTGTATGTGGGTCTACTGGTATTGTTGTCGAGGCACATAATTCACTCGGTGTTGGTCATATTTATGAAAGAGGCACTGAGGAACAACGAAAAAAATACCTTCCAAAACTTACAAATGGTGAAGAAATGGCTGCATGGGCACTTACGGAACCAAATGCAGGTTCAGATGCTTCTTCCATACAGACAACTGCAGTTCTTGATGGTGATGAATGGGTGATAAATGGAACAAAACAGTTTATTACTAGCGGAGATCTTGCATGGATTGTTACTGTCATGGCTAAAACTGACAAAGATAAAGGTGCCAAGGGAATTAGCGCATTTATTGTGGAGAAGGGCACCCCTGGGTTTAAG
Source organism: uncultured Thermoplasmatales archaeon (assembly GCA_964385215.1). Classification (GTDB taxonomy): domain Archaea; phylum Thermoplasmatota; class E2; order DHVEG-1; family DHVEG-1; genus DAOWHD01. Next base: position 1,611 of record CAYLOF010000345.1, on the reverse strand, counting down.
ATTGGTCAGTTGGAAGATAAACTTGGCCTTCGAGGAAGTCATACTGCAGAACTCATTTTTGAAGATTGTCGCGTTCCTAAAAAAAATCTGCTTGGGGAGAAAGATTTGGGTTTCATTGGCGCTATGAATATTCTCGACAGGGGACGTACAGCCATTGGTGCTATGTCTGTTGGAATAGCAAGAGGGGCTCTTGAGGACAGCATTGAGTATGCAAAACAACGTGAGCAGTTCGGGCGCCCTATTAGCAAGTTTCAGGCAATCCAGTGGAAGATTACAGATATGGCAACTGATATTGATGCTGCTCGTTTACTTGTGTACCGTGCTGCATATCTTGAGGATCAAAATGTTCGATTCACCAAGGAAGCTGCTATGGCCAAATTGTTCGCATCTGAGATGGCTATGCGTGCGGCAAGAGAGGCAATTCAAATTTTTGGAGGATATGGATATACTAAGGATTATCCTTTAGAGAGGTATTTCAGAGATATCAAACTTTGTGAAATTGGCGAGGGAACATCTGAAGTTCAACATATGGTAATAGCAAGACAATTGGGTTTGTAGAATTGATATGGGGGATAAAATATGATTAAGGATACAGTAAAGAAGGATGGATATGAAATACTGTATAAAAATTTCAAATGGAATGTTCCAGAATATTATAATTTTGGTTTTGATGTTGTAGATCAATGGGCCGATGATAGAACAAAACTTGCATTGATATCAATTGATAGAACAGGTAAAAGAGACCGATACCATACCTTCTACGATCTTTCGGTTTCATCGAGTCAGTTTGCAAATGTTCTGAGGAATATGGGTGTAAAAAAAGGCGATAGAGTGCTTGTGATTTTGCAGAGCGTCCCTGAATGGTATGAGGCCATTATTGGGATGTTTAAGCTTGGAGTGATCCCAATGCCAGGTACCGTACTTTTGACATCTAAAGATATTGAATATCGAGTTAATCGTGCTGAGGCATGTATGATTATAACAGATATGGATCATGCTAATAGGGTGGAAGAAATTAAAGATAAATGTCCAACATTAAAGCATTTAATGCTTATTGATGGTAAGAGGAACGGTTGGAGTAATTTTGATGAGAAAATGGATAAAACTTCAAGGGAGCTCTCTCAAGAGGAAGTAGGTAAAACCCGTTCTAGTGACCCTATGCTTATTTATTTTACATCGGGAACAACGGGTCATCCAAAGATGGTTCTGCATACCCACAGCTATCCACTTGGACATGAAGTAACAGCAAAGTTTGCCCAGGCACTTACAAAGCATGATCTTCATTGGACGATATCTGAGACTGGTTGGGCAAAAGCAGCATGGGGTAAATTGTTTGGACAGATGCTTGTTGGTGCTGCAGTTATCCAATGGGAACTACCAGGTCGTTTTGATGCAGATGGATTGCTTAGTGCTATGGAAAAATATGGTGTGACTTCGTTTTGTGCGCCTCCAACTGTGTACCGATTGCTTATCCAGATGGATCTTTCTAAATATAATCTCAAACTTCGCCATTCTATGAGTGCAGGTGAGCCACTTAACCCCGAAGTCATCAAGGCTTGGAAGGAATCTTTTGGCTTAGAGATCTATGATTTCTATGGGCAAACTGAAACA
>CAYLOF010000344.1:0-2207 GCA_964385215.1 uncultured Thermoplasmatales archaeon | reverse complement strand
TGTCCAATGAGAATTATTCATAATACTGGTTGGCTTTGCATATTTCAAATGCTTCAACCATGGCCAGATCAAATGTATTTTTCACTTTTTGGTATTATTAATTATGAAAATGGAACAACAACAATAGTAGATAATAATGCAGGAGAGACCGTTCAAAAAGAGGGTGCCCATAAAGTACTTTTTTATAATTTTTATGGACCAGTTTCTTCATTTGGTGTTTATAATGTTTCAGTTGAAGGAGATGCTGCATTTGCTATGGTGATTGGAGGGTGATAGAGATGAAAAAAATTATTCTATTTTACTTAGTATTTATCCTTCTTCTTTCGTCTTCTACTATTGGTTTCGCAAATCAAGATAGTGATGCGATTGATGAAAAACAAGTTCTTGATCATGCACTGTTAACTCCTAGCATGTGGATTAATGATCAAATGACTAATACTGTTGAACAGAGCAATGTTGAAAATCCTTCACTTATTGATAATTACACGTGGGCTGTTATGCGCTATGATTTTGTACAACGTTCAGAAAACCATGGTTACGTAGATCTCCCCACTCCATCAGCAGGTACAGTTCTTATTCCAGCAAATATGATGTCAACTGAAGTGTGCAAGGCTGCGTTATCCGTATGTAGAAACTCTAAAATGGAGACGCTTGAAGCCTTTGATGCATATGTTTCTCAACGAATGCTTCATACATCAAGCGCCTTTTCTAATGGTGAAGATGAATGGAATACAGAATCATGTTATAATTTTAGAAAGGAATCTGCAGTCGAAATGGATATCTTAGGTGATGTTTGTTTAAGAGCCGACCTAGTTGGGGAATGTTACGCTCAAGCTTCGTTTAATACCGCTGTTCTCAGGCTATGTGGTTTTTCCCCTGAGGAAGTGTTTACTGTTGGTATTCAGAGTTATCAGGGAGGACATGGCGTAAATGCCGTTAAAGTAGAAGATCAATGGTATATTTTGGATAGTACGTATGCCCGTTTTGTTCGCTTGGGTATAAGAGAGGGTGTTATTTTCGATAAATATTTTATGCCACCTATAACAGATTATATTATCTTTCTTGAAAATGATAAGTATCTGATTAATTTTGGAACCTTACATCCTCAATATATTCCATCGATGAAGGATCCTTATTTAAATATGGATGCAGAGAAATTAGGTGAAATCATTGGAGATATTCGCCCTCTTTTTAATAATTCATTTTTAGGAAAACAAAAATGGACTCTTGATTCCTTTGTTGAAAATGCAACATCTCATCCATTGATGAAAACAATCGCAGTTCCATATACTGCTGAAGATGCAGAAGGGGCAAATATTGAAGAAAAAGCTAGTGATCTAGCTGCACGTTGTCAGGATTTTATTTGCGGTCAAGATGATGAAAACAATCAAGATCAATATGATAAAAGCTGTTATGCTCTTGGGCTTTTATCTGTTGATTATCCTCAAGTGTATGCTAATGCTGCGAAACTTGCTGCGTGGACAAGTTTTCATGCGATGGAACGGGATATGAACTCTCCGTTCTTTGATGTTTTTATGACTTCGTTTTGGACACGGGCAACGATTCTTAATAAACAAGTTGTACCAGAGGATTGTGTTGCCTATTCTGATCTTCTTTACCTGCGTCATGCAGGATCATCAGTTGACAAAGCAGTTTTAGCGTATGGGACACTTCGCAACATGGAGAAAGACAATGATTTTTGGTCTGCTGATGACTTGTACGTTCTGATAACTGATAATAATCAAGGATATTTAGCAGTTAACCTAAACGATGACTGGAAATATCTTAACTTTGAAGGAGGAAAAGCGATAAGTGATGATTCGCCAGGTAATGTTGATATGGCATTCAATGAAGTTGAATATTTACATTCATGGGAGGAATAAATCATGGAAAAAATAATATCTATATTGATGGTAGGAATTTTTTTACTTAGTAGTGTTTCTGCTATTGGAAATTTAAAAGAAGCTAATGCTTTAACGACGAGTGTTCATGTAGCTTTTACAAAACCATTGATGAAACAAACTACAATAAACGACCAAACGTTTGTTGAAATGGCGATAGAAAAGTCTTTTGGCACGTTACATCATGCTGGCAAACCGATACTTCCATATCAAATTGAGACTTTTGAGTTTCCCTTTGGCGCAAAAATAATAGATGTTTCCTGCGATGTTAAAAGTACTCAATCTTTCTCGTTATCTAAGAAACTT
>CAYLOF010000343.1:0-2217 GCA_964385215.1 uncultured Thermoplasmatales archaeon | reverse complement strand
TGGATCCAAGACCGCCAACCCCTGCTATTCCAACACTTGCATTTCTAAGTTTTTTTCTTATCCTGTCAAATTTAGCTCTGTTCATGTAAATGGCATTTCCTTTTTTGTAGCCTGCTTTTATCAATTCAATGGAAATCATCTATTTCGTCTTAATATTTTTGGAGGTTTTCAACAATAGCAAGAATAACCCATTTTCATTAGTGAGGATGGATGGGGAGCAATGATGTCTAAAACTGTTTCATGCATATGGCAATACGTTGTCACTATACTTTTTGATGATTGTTTTCAGGTGCATACCTACCTGCAGAAAAACTATTTAAAGTTCTTTGTGATTTTCTGATTTGGAAGGAATTGAGTGCTGGTAGTTTTTAAGTGCATCCCATCCTATTTCCTATTGCCAGCACTCCTCCATCTATGGAGCATGATGTACTCTTTTTTGATATCTTAATGTGAAGGTAATTAACATGATTTATGGGTTAAATTATTGTGGTAGGAATGCATTTTAGTTTTGATGGTTAACTTTTTCAAAGCGTATTCTAATCCCAATAAATATGCTGAGGATTTACCAAGTGAGAAGATACTTGCGGATTTAAAAGTTGATACTGAATGGGTACATATAATTAGAAATAAAATTGACTCAGGAGAGATGATAAAAGCAATTGTCGTCGTTAAACATCCAAAAAAGGATTATTATGCTGTTTTGGATGGTCATCACCGATTTTGGGCACAAAGGACCCTAGGTTACACAACTATTAAATGTGCAGTTATCGAAGATTTTTTTGGCCTAGGGTTTCATATGACAAAGAATGGAATGTTTCAACCTGATCCAAAAATTACAAGGTATGTTAGGATACCGCTAAAAAGATTTTATTCGTATATGACCGAATTTATAAAAGATCCAGAAAATTCCCTAAAGAAAATTGATAACAAACTTTTCCAAAAAGATGATTTTTGATTATCTTTGTCTGAGCATTACTTAGTAGATTAAACCTTGATTTGGTACTTCAATAAATATATAATTTAACATTTTAATATATATGCAGATGGTACATGTTAATTTGCCGTCTGTAAAAAATTAAAAAAATGGTATCAATCCCATTTTTCCCAATAGTGCGGATCATTGCTCGGTGGTTCCTCTTCTTTACCGTATTTTCCACTCCATTTATTCAAACCCGCTTTTTCATCTTCATCAATTTTTTCCTGAAGCATTTTTAGCATCTTTGGATCATCCATCCCAAGTTGTTTCATCTTCTGAGGTGTTGGAATACCATTTGGAGTCCACCCGCGACGGTAGTATACGGCATCGGCAAGTTTTTGATACTGATTTTGCCGGTAATCATAAAGAATCTCCATCTTTTTCTTAATATCCATTTCTTCGATTTCATCTTCTTCATGCCCTAATTTTTCCACTAGCTGTTTGTCGTACCGTTCTTTTCTAGAGTTGTACTCCACTTCTGTTACTGGTCCCATTGAACGATATGGTATCCAATCATCCTTTCTTCGTCCCCTTCCAAGCCATACGTTCATTGAACGCTGCCAATTATAACACCGTTCACTTTGTAGGATTAATTCTTCTTTGTCAACGTTCCAACCAGTTACAGCGTTTTGATACTCAACATAGTTTTGAACATGCTCTGGAACCTTTGATGGATCATCTGTTTCTGCATTATTTGCTGGCTCTATATCATTCCATGGTAATTTGCAAAGTCCATTGAGCCCAAACCAGGTTCTCCACATAGGGAAATAATGCAGTGCTTCTGCCTTGTCCCCAAATGTTGGTATTGCATTATTTACCATATCCATGAAAATTAGCCATGCCTCATCATGCTGAGGCCCCTTTAGAGTAAGACCGTATCCCCCTTGCATAGCAAGTGATTCCTTTGTTACATATTCTGAATATTCAAGTCCCTTGCTTTCCATTCCACAATCGTTGATGAGTTGTTTGTCTCCCCACTTTTTCTTGATAAGCCAATCCTTTACTCTTCTTACGCCTTTTCCTGCAATCTTTGTAAACTCTCCCTGATCTCCTCTGGCTATTCTGTGTATGAGTTCCAAGGCAGCCTTTGCATTACCAAAACACAATTCAAGACCATCGCATCTTTCTTTGTTTAAAATGCCGTATTCATACATTTCCATATAAAATGCAATTGCGGTTCCTGTAGATATTGTATCAAGACCATATGTATCGCAGTAGAAATTAAACTCAAGAATCCATAA
>CAYLOF010000342.1:0-2229 GCA_964385215.1 uncultured Thermoplasmatales archaeon | reverse complement strand
GTATGTCAAATCAGTTACTTTATTTTCTCGAAGAAAGTAATTTCGGGATAACACACTATAATTAACATATAAAAAAATTTATATACCTTTGATTATATTATATATGAAGCAATAATAATAACGGTAGCTGATAATATGGAAGGAGACAATATGCACGGATTAACCCAACATGATAAGAAAATTGTAGAAATATTTTCTAATCTTGGAATGCCAAAAAACCTTGCTAAAACACTTATGTATATCTCACAGGTTGATGAATGCCGTTCTGCAGATATAGAGAATGGAGCGAATCTTAGACAACCAGAAGTAAGTGTTGCCATGCAACATCTAGCAAAGAAAGGATGGATAGAAAAGCGAGACAAAAAAAAGGAAGGGAAGGGAAGGCCCATCTATATTTACAAACTCACCTCATCTTTAGACAGTATAATAGAAAGCGTTGAAAAGGAAAAATTGAAAGAAATAGAATCAGTCAAAAAAAACATTACAGAACTTAAATCCCTTCTAAACATTAAATAAAACGGCAGGGCAAAGAGATTTTAAATCTAAACATTCCATCTAGATTTAACTATGCAAATAACGTTGCTCCTGAAAACAGAGCGGGAGCATATGAGTATAAAAATATAAAATAGATGGGATTCAACCGATATTTCTTGGTAAAAATAAGGGGGACGATTTCCGAGAAGCAAGGATTGAATCAATATAAGATTGCGGCATACATTGAAATATCGTAGAAAAATTTATATATATACGTATCATATTATTACTTAGGGGATATGTGAAATTATGAACCTAAAGAGAAAGAGTATTGCAGTAGGAATAATCGCACTGTTCATTGGACTTGCAATCACTCCGATGAGTAGCGCCGATCGCATTGAAATGAAGGAAGCTGATGTGCCTGTCGAAGTTTCAGTCTACCAAAATGACGGAACACTGGCAACAAAAACTGTGAAGTTAATGAAAAGTGATGTGAAAGCATTGGAAGACTTTCTTCAGACATTGCAGAGCATAAAAAGCAAATCAGAGATGGAAAAGAAGATTACAGAGTTTTTCACATGTCACAGCAAAAGTGGACTAAATAAACTTTTTAGCCTTGAATGGTTGGAAAAACTGCCAGGACGTCCAATTTTCAGTTTTGGAAAAGAAGGCAAACTTTTTTCCCATTACCACGGCAGAATACAGATAAAAAAACTATTCGATGCATGGGCTTATCCAAACGGATTTGGCACCACTGTGATTTGGGGAGATGGGCTCTCAGCACCACCAACTCAAATTCTGCTTAAGAGACAGGTTGGTTTCATGGTTGGATTTGTGGGATTGTACGTTCAAATTCCACCGTTGGTATCTGGTATGAGCAGTAAAACCCTATTAATAGGTTCATCCCTATTTGCATGGGGCGCAGCCATATAATAGCACCAAATCAGAGTTAAATATCATCTAACTCTTTTTTTTCTTTATTACTTGGGGCGCTATCTTTAACAGCCCCTCCTTTTATAATCTATCCTGCAATTTTTAAAATGATCAAAGTTGGAGCGGGGTGCTTTAAACAGCCATCCTTCTATTCAACAATGCTTCTCCTTTCCCAGTGAGACTTACCGATTTTAGTCTCCCTTTCATTTTGATTGAAACCAGATTCTTGTCCTTAAGAATACTTAGCCTCTTACCAGTTGTCACCTTTGATATTGAAAACTCCTGACTGATTTTTTGATAGGAAACCAGTACATTCTGTTTATTTTGTCCATATACAAATGTTAAGATATCAAACAATGTATCTTCTAATTCAATATCTTCTACTCTTTTGCTCGGCAATGGCTTTAACTCTTCCTTAATCAACATAAACTGTTGTTTTTCTAATATCAAAGGGTTAAGGCGCAACAGCAAAATAGCATTATTACGTGCAATTATATCATTGATTTTATATAAAACATTCATAACCTCCCCAAATGAAAAATTGGAAAGCAAGTAGTCAATCCTATCAAGCAATACGGCTGGTTTGGAGTGTTTTGATGTGAATTCATCTATTTTCTCTGCTAAAGTATTGGGATCATAAATGCATTCAACACCCTTTATATTTTCTTGACTTAAGTAAACAATATCTACATCAATTGATGGAAACGTGTTTTGTATATCATTGAGACTAGTTCTTGTTATAAACAACCCATCATGTTCAGATGTAATTAAACCAACAAATAAATCTAATGATGGTTTAATGTTTTCATCGGTAAGCAGATA
>CAYLOF010000341.1:0-2233 GCA_964385215.1 uncultured Thermoplasmatales archaeon | reverse complement strand
TCCAGAATGAAGAGCACTTATCTCTATCTCAACATCTTTAATCTTTGATTTTAATTTCCTCTCTAATTTTTCTTGTATAATATTGAGTTCATCTCGTGTATTTTTAACTTCATAAACCACTCTTTTATATCCCTTAATGATAAACTCATCCATTACTACTCGGCACTCTGGATAATCAAAAATGTCTTTGACAGCATTATCTATTCTTTCTTGATTTTCAAACAAATAATTAGTTTTTATTTTTATCTCAACATCTCTATTCATTTTCGTAACCTCTCCCTCAATTTACACAATAAAACAAGTAAATGCCGTATTTATACATTTGTTTCCTAAAATGATTGTTCAAGAAAAAGTTAAATAATGCAAGAACCTATTCAATTTAAGGGATGATTTGATAAAATGGGGATTTATAAGATAATAGATATAGTTGGAACTTCAGATAAGAGTTTCAGCGATCCTGCTCAGGTTGAATGGTTTGATGAAAACATTTTACTTGTACTTAGACACGATATTCCTGTAATTTTATAACATCCCAAAAAGTTTTCACAAAAATTGGTAAACCTTTCTCCAATTAAAAAGCTACAATTCAATTGTTAAACTTTTTCATGTTACAGATTTCTAGGAATATCTTTTTATCGATAGGGGTCAGTGGTTTGAAACTCTCTCCTTATGACAATGATTTTTATCTTTCCAACGTCCATTAATGTCTATCTGGAAGAGGTGCCTGAACTCCAGACCGCTGACCATTATCTTTTTATCCAAAGAGTTAAATACAAGTTCCATGAATAGTTTATTAAAAGGTAACAATGGAGAAAATAACGATACCAAAAGAAATTCTCATCTTTTTTGTCCAGGAACCAATATAGAAATTAAGGACTTAATTGGAAACTATCATAACCTCGTAGACCATGCAGACATGAGAATCAAGGAAATACATGAACGCCAGCTAGACATTAATATTCGTAAGCGGGTAAAAGAGTTAATGAAAGAATATTCTGAAGAAAAACATGCCATTTAGAACTCAAGCTAGAAATCCCATGCGAGTGAGTTTTTCTGATAATTTCCTTACTGCTTTTGATACATCTTCTGTGCTTTTTGCACCTACGCAGACTATTCTACCAGAACCAAAAACCAAAATAACTGCCTTAGGTTCCTCTACTCTATAGACCAATCCTGGGAACTGCTCAGGTTCATATTCCACGTTTTCCAACCCAAGACCCACTGCCACCTCATTTAGGTTGACATCAGCTCCTAAATCAGATGTAGCAACCATGTTCTGGACAACTACCTTAATATCCTTATTCTTAAACACATCTACTCCAATCTTCCTTAATTTTTCAGCTACTATTGCAACAACCTTATGCACGTCCTCAGTACTCTTCGCACCAGTGATATTTGCCTTACCACTTGTAAAAAGGAGTGTAGCTGTCTTCGGATTGCTAATTCTAAATATCAAGCCAGGAAATTGTTCAGGCTCATATTCAGTTTCTTCTGGTGATTGCGCTATCATATCTAAGTCTAATTTCTCAGCGAATGTCGCAGATGCTACAATATTTACCACCTTTATGTCTACCATATCCTTATCAGCTTCCTGTCGCCAAACTTCCGAAATGATAAACTCATTATTAAAACAATATCCTTGTACTGATTTCTATCTCTACTTTGAAAAGACATAAATACGCCTGTTTCAATAGATGCTTTGAGTGGGGAGAACTAATTCTATGCAGTAACACGGTTTTCACTCCTAGAAAACAGAATTATATATAATAGCATCCCATCTCTCTCCACTCATATATGTTGAATTAAAAGATAGGGTAAACGTGCATATCAAACGATAGGGTAATGATGAACTCACAATGAAAAAGCTTAACCTAAAATACCCCTATTCCTAGCTTAAGTTTCCCTCCTAACCTCCTTAAAGTAACTTCTAACCGCCCCTAAATAAAATATTAGTAGTAAATTATTAGCCTAGCCTACTCTAGCTCGAAACGCTTTAGAGTTACCTTGCTAAAACGCCAGTAGTACTGTAAAAGATGATAAAAATTATATACAACACATTGTTTTTCGGTATTATTTATTCTGTCGTCGACATAATTGCGGCTCTATAGAATAAACACGTAGCCCCTCCGTCGGCTTGGCAAGTGGTTTTTCTCGTTATCAACGCAACAAATAGTATAAAATAGGGGATTAAAGATTTCGAGTTCTAGTATTTAAAGCAAACAGAGTTTTTTCG
>CAYLOF010000340.1:0-2234 GCA_964385215.1 uncultured Thermoplasmatales archaeon | reverse complement strand
GTGTACAACACAAACAGTGCAGTAGATGCAGAAGGTACAAGCCCATAGATGCTTTTAGTAAGGTGAAAAACGGTAAGTTCGGAGTGAAGGGTCAATGCAAAGCCTGTGCAAGTGAAAGAACGAAACAATATGTAAAAGAGCATCCAGAATATTCTGAAAGGTGTAAAAGGCGGAAGAGGGAACGATACAAGAATGAACCTGATTTTAGAGCGCTTGCGAAGGAACGAGACAGGAAACGGAGGGAGACAAATCCAGAGTATCGCAAGGAATGGGTAAAGCAAAATCCAGATTACCACAAAGAGTATCAGAGGAAATGGAGAAGAACCCACCCAGGGTATTATGACAAGTACAATAAGAAACAATAGTAGTAATCCAAAACCAATTTTTTGAACATAAAGATGTGTTTAGTTACGTTTTTAAGATAGGGGTTGTTATGAAATTGTAGATTTAAAAAGGAGGTGAAATAACGGCTAGGGAGAAAATTGGATTAATTACGCATTTCTTCAATCATATCAATGTTGCAGTTATACAAATTAATAATGGTGAACTAAAAATTGGAGATACCATACACATAGTCGGTGCCCATACTGATTTTACTCAAACAGTTGACAGTATGGAGATAGATAGAAAACCTATTGAAACTGCGAATCCTGGAGATGACATTGGCATAAAAGTCAAGGAGAAGGTTCGAGAACACGATGTGGTTTATAAAGAATGACCATCTCTTGAAAAGACAGTTTGGGATTGTAGATTTGAAAAGAGAAAAAATGGAAAATAAGAAAATATGGACTCCATTTAAAATATGGAATGAAACTCAATGGTTTACTGAGATGGATTCACTTATCGAAAAATATAATAAAGATAGAAAAAAGAGACTTGTTAATAATTTTTGGAAGAATAAATGTAAAAATTGAAAAGGTATAAGGTGAAATAAATATGGGGGAACAGAAAGAATCAAGATTTGCATTACTATTTGCAGTTTTTGGTTTTATGTTGATAATAGCTACTGGTGTAGATTTCTTATTAGGAAATAATAACATTCCTATTATCGTTTCATTTATTGGATTAGTTTTAATTATAACTGCAATGACTCTAAGAAAAAGAGAAAGGATAAGGTGAAATAATTAAGAAAACTTGGATATGTAAAGATTGTAATTTAAGTTTTGAAAAGTTTGCAAAAGATAAACGTTGTCCATTTTGCAATAGCAAACGAATTGAAAAATCGTTTCGAGGACATTGATAAGCGATTCTATAAACTTTTTTTGACTATTTTCATATTTTCCAGAAGGGAATATAAAGGTTAATGGCTGAAAACGTCTCGTATACACGTTACCCCCCTAACCTTTTGAACAAGGAAAAAATCAGATGATTATTTGTATCAATTGCTCAAATAATGAACGAATCATATCAATTATTTTATATAATATTCTGTGACTATTTTTCCAGTACAATCAATAAGTCTTCTTTTGTTACCTTGCTCCTCTACAAGCATATCAAAATACGTGCCAATCTGTTTCCATTTTCTCGTATTTATCTCCCCCATTCCGTTTCGAATCGAGTTAAAAAACATTCATTACAAAACAAGGGTAATGAACATTTCTTAAAGACATATATAAAATTAAATTCATTATTTATTATACTTCCCATAAATATATAGTCGATTGTCGTAAATATCTATTTTTTTTACAATGCATGCTCAAAAAGTAGAGGTTTTGCAGGTTTTCAACAATATAAAATAACCTATTTTTCTAGGAAAGGACATGGTGTAATAATGCCTTAAAACAGTTGATATACACGTCTATCCTATTTTTTGATGGAAGTAACGAAACATCATAACTATGGTAAAGGTTATGCATGTTTACCTACTCTGATGGATTGTTTTTCTTATACCAAGGGCAATTGAAGCATGAATCAGGATGGGCAGGGCATCCCTTGAAATTATATTTTGGCAATAGCCAACATTCATTTCCAAAACCCTCAGTATATGCTTCGCACTTCTCTCTTATGTTTTTCGGGCATTTCATATATTCCCAGCAGTTTTGCGGGTCTTTCTTCATATACTCCCACCGTATTATACTCTAAGATTTGCATTACTTAAAATTACCCTGTAAAAATGCCTGAATGAAATTTTGACACGGAGCGTTTATATAACATTTGTAGCAAAGTATGACATATGAAGATAAAAAAGAAATTTTTACTGGGTAAAAAAGGAGACGATCCTGAATGGATACAGG
>CAYLOF010000339.1:0-2243 GCA_964385215.1 uncultured Thermoplasmatales archaeon | reverse complement strand
ATCATCCGGCAGTTGCTACATACAATCCAAATACAAAGAGTACCTTGCTTGAAGATTTTGAATCCATTAAAAAAATAATTGGGTAATTTCTGATAAAACATATTGGATTCAAATCTAAAATGTTTTAACATTTATTAATAGGGAAAAATTTAAGTTATGCTATTGCTATGTCATGGTGCGAAGAGGTAAAAGATTATACTTCAACCAAATTATTTATATATTAAACCATATGTTTATTATTGACAGTATGCAAATTTGGGTTTTCTGGAAAAACACGATGCTGATATGCATTCTACTTATGACTAGCATTTTATATGTTCCAGTGGTTAAACCTTATATTGAATACATTGATGGAGATGAATCATGCACAGGGTTTATCATTCCGCTTCCTGCAGGCAATGATACAACAATGGAAACGCTGGTGAATAGTCGGGCTAGGTTTCTTGTCAATGATTTGTTAAGGGAAAATGTAGATGTTTTTTGGACTCTTAAACCTGGTTCTGCAATGTGCAGATCTTTAACAGAGAATATGTCAGTAAGAGAGGTTCAATTTGAACGAGGGGCATTTATCATTCCATTCACAGGAGATAATGTTTCTGATCAGTTAATTACAGCAGTAATGGTAGATTATAATGTCGCATCTGAACTTGATGAGCAGCCCTATGTTGTTGACATTTTTTGCTTGATGGAGGCTATAGAAATTTCTGCATTAAAATTGGCTGAGCCGCAAATAGCTCAACATTTTGCTCTACCCGTAAGATATGGGTGGCCATGCTACCTACAAATTGCTGAAGCTGGCGGATTTTTAACATTTGATTTCTTGCTGGATGGCGAAGCATCATCAGAACTTAACCTAAAGGACTATAATGTGTTTATGTGGCCATATGAGCCAAATCCAACTCGTTTTAGTGAGGTTGCTTTAAGTCTTTCGGACAAAACAGAAGGTCAGAGTGTTCGATCCTTTGTCCGCGAGGGGGGCGGTTATGTAGGTTCTTGCTATGGAGCACTTGCAGCATCTTCTGGATTTTTAAATCCTTTTTCTGGGATTCATCTCCTTCAAGCTTATTTTCCATTCTTGTCATGCTTACCATTTTCATTTACCATGTGCATGAGTGATTCATTGATGGTGGAACGTGCTGAGGTGTTAGAAGAGTTATACGTGTCATATTCAAAAATTCGTAATCGCACCCATCCAATTACCTTTGGAATTAATGAAACTGTAAAAGAATTTTTTAGTGGGCCTTGGTTTGTATGGCACGGAAGAAATACCGAGTCCATTAGCACATTCACTGAAGTGACATTGGGTGAAAATGTCACTATTCCGCCTTTTATTAAAAACCAAGTAGAACAATCACCGAGTTGGATGGTATCAACCTTTGGAAAAGGCGACATGGTATTATTTAGCAGCCATCCCGAATTCATCAATAACATTACGTTCTTGTTTGAAAAACGGAAGTGGGACGCAGATCAGTATTATGGTCGTAGGGTTGTTTTCAATGCAATTATGTATGCCGCTTCCGAAGAGGTTGAAATTATACCTTTTGATATGCATCGCCCTCTGTCCTTCATTGACGCTATCCAAAAGAAAACCTGTTCTCTAAAAATTCCCTCTGCTTCTGATACATCTTTTGAAGTGTTAAAAGAAAGATTTGCCAATTATCAAGATAATCTAACTGTTTTTAGACAACAGACACATCAACTTATAGCGTTGTATTCAATACTGTTTAATGAAAGCATTGTGTATCAATCACAGTCTTATCCACTGCTTTACACCTACACATTTTGCAGTATTCTCCACGATTACGTTAATAAAACATTAGACGTATTTCAGATGCTTGACAATATCAAAGTACTTTGTGAAAAATCGAATTCTATGCTACCAACAAAGCTTGTAATGTTGCACAGTAACCTTTCAGAAAAACTAAATCATACTGAAGAAATCTTTCTAAAAACAAGAGTCATATCTGATGAAATTTTGGAATTATTCCAGCACCCTGTCTCCCCATTTTATGAAAAAGCTTGTATCGTTGAGAAGTCACGAAATATGCTTGCAACTTTTGAAATTTCGTTAAAATATTTGCCACAAATGTATTTCGAATCACTAAAACTACTTCGCCATGAATGGTATCACTATGAATCCATAATAGTTTTATGATGGCCCCCTTGTTTTATTAAGGGATGTATGTTTGTAATTGAGGCTGGCTATTAATTCCATTTTCAACGTTTATTCATCATTTCTTTGT
>CAYLOF010000338.1:0-2248 GCA_964385215.1 uncultured Thermoplasmatales archaeon | reverse complement strand
ACGGTAATAATTGTAAGTCTTGCACCTGCTGCAGTATCTTGATGGCCGCCAATACCATGCAACATACGACCATCACTATGGGTGTTAACGTTTACATTAAAACTTGTGTCAACCTCTGTCGCTCCAAGTACAACAACATCTAGACTATCTACTCCTCTCCCCTTTGACAGCGGGTCAGCATAATGGCCAACATTCAAAATAGGAATCCCTGTTTTCTCAGAAATATATTTAGTACTGTATGAATCAAAACACTGGCCAAAATATAATTTTTTAATCCTGCCACTTTCGTAGATGTCGGTAAGGTATTTTGTAATGCCGCCAATGGCAAATGCTGCAGTCACATTTTTTTCTTCTAATGCTTCACCAAGATATTTTGTTGCAGCTAGAGATATCCCACCCGCACCTGATTGAAATGTCATCCCGTTTTTTATAATGCCTGCTGCCTTCATAAGATCTATGCAGCTATGCGCAATTCCCTGTTTCATTGGATTATCTGTTATTTTTGTTGTACCTGAAACAATGCTTTTAGGATCTCCAATGCCGTCTACTTCAACAACATAATCAACATGCCCCTCTGTTATTTCCTGATATTTACATGGGTATTCTACAATGTTATCTGTAACTACTATTACCTTATCTGCCATTAGAGCATCTATCTGTGAATAAACAAGAGGGCCAAAAGCACTTTTACCAGTGATGCCAGTACAGTTTCCCTTGTTATCGGATGAGGATGCTGCTATTACTGCTATGTCGACAGGTAATTCATTACTCTTAATGGCTGCCCACCTGCCGCCATGAGAACGTAGTACAACTGGAAATGGAAGAGGATGTTTTGAAACATAATCTCCAACAACTCCGTTTATACTGCCTTCTATCCTGTTTATGACACCCTCTTTGATAAAATCAATAATTGGCTTATGAACATTGAACATTGCAGTCTGTGCCATTCTAATGTTTTTGACATTAAGTTTACGCACTGCTTCAAGTGTCATGTTGATAATGTTATCGCCATTGCGAAGTTGATGGTGAAACGAAAGAGTCATGCCATCCTTTAGACCACTTTTCATTAATGCATCGGGCAAACTGGTCACTTTTGAACTACAACTATACTTTTTTGCGCCGTTAAATGGTCTGAATGTTTTTCCGCCTATGTATGTCTCAATCATTCTGCCTGCTGCATTTTGAATTTCCATAATTGTTTTCCTCCTCTAAATGAACAAATGTAGAACCGTACACAGGATGATGCGTATTCTTTTTAAATTCACTTTTACATCTTTTTCAGTTCTACAATCTCATAATAATTATCCTCTTATAAAACTAATAGCTAATGGTGAAGTTAGGTTGAAGAAAGATAAAACAAAAAACGCACCCTTTGACATTCGGGCATGATCTCATTTGATGTGCAGGAAAATACAATAATGATGTATGTAAGAATGCGATGGAGATAAATCATGAATACTATCTAGGAGACAATATGATTCCAATTGGTAGCTTTTACCAATAAAACCAATTAATGTAGCAAAATCAAGAGAATTTTAAAACCGGTTGCCCCCCTGCTGGTAAGCAACACGTAAAATAATCCTTTGTATAGTTAACGTACAAAAACGTATGGTTTTGTTACAAGAGACTGAAAATAAATGTTTAATATTTACGCTTCTTTGAACGATGTAACTTATGTTCAAACATTCTCTCGTGAAGTTCTTTTATTCTTCTATTTATATGTTTTACAAATACATCTGGCATGGTTTTCCTCTCTCAAATCCATAACATCATAAATGACTCTTCAACAGTCGTTTTGATAAGTAGTCGTGCCTAGAGGAAGGTTTTTCGATGAATACTGGGTATTCACCGATATTCTTCGGTCAGAACTTCTGAAAGATATCACTATCCTCGTCTGTTCTCTCTAAGCATATTAATATTTGTCACTCATTTTATATATACTTTTCTATAAAAACTCTGAAAATACGCATATTTGCCTTAAAAATCATAAGTTCTACAGGATAATACTAAGAGTTATACACCTATTTCTTACTTAGAATATAATTTTTTTCTAACTTTTTGATTATCTTTTTACCAAATACCTTTCCTTTGCCATATTCCCAAAAATTCTTGCATTCTAGGTTTTTGCAAACAAAACCCTTTGCAGGTTCACGATAATACAATTTGTTATGGCACAATGGGCATTTGTCTTCGTTCGATTTTTTAAGTTCTTCAACAGCCTTCTTCATAAATCTCACATTTAACATGT
>CAYLOF010000337.1:0-2256 GCA_964385215.1 uncultured Thermoplasmatales archaeon | reverse complement strand
CAACACGAATTACTACTTTTTCAACGTTCTCATTTTCCGAGAAAATTGCTGTGAATGTAACGGTTTCTTGTGGTTTTGGATACTTTGGGTCAATTTCAACTGAAGGAGTTGCTGTAGCATTGGTAACTGCTAACATAGTTATGCTGATTATTGCGGCCGTTACTATGATCTTGAGTTTTTTGTTTTTCATTGTGATTACTCCTTAATATACTCCCCAAATGCGTCTTGCACATCATTTTCTGTTTCTGATCCATATGCTGCATCGACATCGATGGATAAAATTATTACGTCATCTCCCTTTTCTAACTTTACCTTATGAAGCTCAGGCATTTGCTGATGGCAGGGTGGACATCGGACAGCCATAATATCCAGTATAACTACCTCTCCTTGATGCTTAGATAATGTAAAAGTTTCCCCATTGAATGTTTCTAATGTGAAATCAGGTGCTGGACCAAGTGTATTACCTGGATTTTGTGCTTGTTGGATTAAATCGAGAAGTCCGCTTTCATAATGTACGCCCGCACTTTTATGTATAATGTCTCCGTTGATATCAATGATGACAAGAGTGGGTATGTATCCAGTACTGTATTCTTCGTAGCTTCCAACGTGAGCACTGCTGGTATCCAGTGCAAATAACCATTTTCCAGGCTGTGATGTTTGATTTTCTGATGGTTCAGTATCCTGCGATGTTAATGCAAGTATGCTTCCAGCGGCTATAATAATAATTGCCAACAAAATTAGTCCATATTTTAGATTGGTTTTTTTTAAAGTATTTTTGCTTTTTGTTTTTTCATTTGATCTTTTTCTGGCCATTTGTATCCTCCAATTGAATGTTAATTAATTGTTTCAAACCTTTTATAAGTGTGGGCTTAGTTTTGCCATTAGCATTTCTTTGGGCATTGCTCCAACAATTCTGTCAGCTAATTCCCCGTTTTTAAACACAAGCAGAGAGGGTATGGCCATGATTTGATATCTCATTGCTATGCCTTGGTTTTCATCAACGTTGAGTTTTCCAAATACAATCTTTCCTTGCATTTCCTTGGCGAGTTCTTCAACTATTGGATGTATCATTCGGCATGGGCCGCACCAGGGTGCCCAACAGTCAATAACAACCATTTGATATTTTTTAACGCTCTCATCAAAACCCCCGTCTGTAAGTTCTATTGGTGTGTTTGGCATTTCTTCGTCCATATTATTTCCTCCGTTCATATATCTTTTCTTTAATTGCTCGAGTTTTTTCCTTTTTATTTCGTCTAACTCATTATCCATTGTATCCACATTATGGTTATTCTATTATATAACGTTTGTGCAAAAAATATGCACAACCATTATATACATCTAGGCTAATACATGAAATGACAATGAAGTTCATTAATCCTTCTGAAAATATGTGCTGTGATGATGTCCTAAGCTGTGTATTTGATTTCAACGATTTAGATTTAGATATATATAAGAAATTAAGAGAAGTGGGAGAGTCAAGGGCAGACGATTTAGCACAAAAAATTAACAAAGAGAGAAGCACAGTCTATAGATCTTTGCAAAAATTAACATCGTGTGGCTTATGCATTAAAAAAGTAAACAAAATGCCGACAGGTGGGTATTATCATACTTATTCACGTATTGATGTAAAACTTGCGAAAAAGAAGGTAGAATCTTGCATAGATATATTGTATCAATCTATGAAAGAAGCAATCAATGTGTTTGACATTTAGTTTTATGTTTTTTCTTATTCGGGGGCCGCAGTAGCTTTCAAAATCGAACGTTTTATATATGGCTTGTTATATGTTATGTCAAAAACTAGGAGAGATGGAAATGAAAGTAAATAATCCACATGAGTTAGTTGGAAAAGAAGTTTGTGACACCAACGGAAGCACAATTGGAACAGTAGATAAGTACTGGAACAGCTGGAACACCGAGTATCCAGGATATTTCTTTGGGATACGACCAACCGAAAATACAAAGGATACGTGGTTCAGAGGGACAGATAAACTTATCCCAGTATACAGTGACTACATAAGGGAATGGGGCGATCATATAACCCTAAACAAAACAATGGAAGAGTTAGGTCGATTTTGGAACAAGGCCGTTCCTTGCGGTACAACAACATATCCAACGGATCAACTAGTCGACAAGCCAATCTACGACAAGAATCATTCCCGAGTTGGAACATTCTACGGTTGGGTAGAAAGCGATGGTACATACAAGCAATATGGATGCTTTGTAGACCCATTCTTATGCGACACCTGGAATGTACCA
>CAYLOF010000336.1:0-2276 GCA_964385215.1 uncultured Thermoplasmatales archaeon | reverse complement strand
ATCCAAATCAACCTTCCCAAAACCCTGAACCCAATCCGTATGAAAATAAACCTTCTTCCGACGACAAATCTTACCAATCTCTTCGACCGGCTGAATCGTCCCAATCTCATTATTAACTTGCATCACCGAAACAACCAAAGTATCATCCCTAATCTTTTCCTCAATATCCAAAACAGAAACAATCCCCTCAGAATTAACACCAACATAATCAACCTCATAACCAGACTTTTCCAAATCCCGACACGTCTCCAAAACCGACGGATGTTCAATCACCGAAGTAACAATATGCTTCTTATCGGGATTCGCCTTCGCCAACCCACGCAACGCCAAATTATTCGACTCAGTTCCGCCCGACGTAAAAACAATCCCATCCGAATCACACCCAACAAACTCAGCAATTTCCTTCCTGCACAGTTTTGTTCCTAAAGGGTTACATGGATTATCTACATAAATGATTTTTGTTTGTTTATCTATTGTATTTCTTATAGCGTCGAGATCATGTTTGTAGTTTGTTTCGGGAACTGCCTTAAAGGACCCTCCCATTAGTTTTGCTGAAATTTTAGCCATTGCAAACGATTGTTCGCCAGCGATGAAAACATCTTTAGGGTTAAGATAAGTTAGTGTCGCAAGAAGCATTGCCTCGACAGAACCGTTGCACACCATAATATTGCTTGGTAGGACACCAAGATGCTCTGCCAATTTTTTCTTAAGATAGAAGCACTCATTATCAGGATACAAATACATTCTGGGAATCTCTTTTTGCATAGCTTCAATAGCCATTTGTGATGTGCCAATCGGGTTTTCATTAGAAGCCAGTTTTACTATTTCTTCGGTTATGCCAAGTTCTCGTTTCACTTCTTCAATGGGTTTACCAGGAATGTATGGATGCACTTCACCTATTGCTTTTCTTGGTTGTAAAGGCATATTAACTCCTTTCTATATTTTTATCTTTTGATAACCACGAGTTTAATATCTGTCATTTCCTCTACTGCATATTTGAGTCCTTCCCTACCCATCCCGCTTTTTTTCACTCCTCCGTACGGCATCTGGTCAACCCTGAAGGTTGGATAATCATTGATGATGATACCACCTGCATCAATGGTTTCCATAGCCTTGAATATCTTATCTATATCCTTTGTGAATACTCCTGCTTGCAATCCATATTTTGTATCATTAGCCAGTTTTAATGCTTCGTCAAAGTTATCGTAGCGAATTATCGAGACAACAGGTGCAAATACTTCATCCTTCATAACACGCATATCCGGTGATGAATTTACGAGAACGGTGGGCTCCACGATATTTCCTTCCCTTTTTCCACCTGTCAGGACCTCTGCACCCTGTTTCCTGGATTCTTCAATCCATTCTATTGCCCTTATGGCTTCCTGTGGAGTGATCATCGGTCCAATCTCTGTTTCTGGTTCGAGGGGATTGCCGATTTTGAGTTTTTTCGTTTTCTCAACAAAAAGGGACAAAAAGTCATCAAAAAGGTTCTTGTTAACATAAATTCTTTGAACAGAGATGCAAACCTGACCCGAATATGCAAATGCTCCCACAAGCAATCTGTCAACAATATTTGAAACATTTTCCACATCTTCAATAACAACCGGACTGTTATTACCTAATTCAAGTGTAACCGTCTTAAAACCTGCTTCTCTTCTGATAATCTCTCCTACCGGAAGACTACCTGTAAATGTAACCATATTTATTCTTTCATTCTTGATTAGCTTTTTTCCGACTTTACTCCCATAACCGTACAGAATGTTCAGAAAACCGGGAGGGAGACCTGCGTCAATAAATATTTCACCGAGTTTTGTTGTGATGAGTGGGGTTGCAGATGCGGGTTTCAGTATGACAGTATTTCCTGAGGCAATTGCAGGCGCAACCTTGTGAGCAACAAGATTAAGGGGAAAATTAAAAGGGGTAATAGCAAGTATTACCCCTTTTGGCACTCTTTTGTAGAATCCAAAGTAATCCTTGCCTTTTGATGCAGCATCCATTGGGATTACTTCACCGTATATTTCCTGCGCTTCAACGGAGGCAAAGTGGAATGTTTCCACTGCTCTTTTTGCTTCTCCTAATGAGTAGCGGATAGGTTTTCCAGATTCAAGGGTAATGAGTGTGGCTAATTCGTCGATTCGTTCTTGTATCTTTCTGCTCACCAGTTCGAGTATTTCGGCTCTTTTGTATGCTGAAAGCCTGCTGGATGTTTCAAAGGCATTTCGTGCTGCGTTTACGGCACTTTCAATGTCCTTTTCGGTTGATTCTGGGATTGTTCC
>CAYLOF010000335.1:0-2276 GCA_964385215.1 uncultured Thermoplasmatales archaeon | reverse complement strand
TCCATACGCCATTCTCTGTGGTATTCTCTTTGACAGTCTTTGCAGTAACTTGACAGCCTGTCTTTTTTTGTACAATCTTTGTGAAACTGCGATGCAGGCAGAAATCGATGACATCTAGGACACTCTTTCATTGAACAACACACTTAATTTTATCTGTTTATACGCTAATTAAGTTTTTCTAGGGTTGGTTTTTTAAAGAAAAAGATGTTATGAAATTGTGAGGAGTGTAGATGAACAAGATAGCAATTTTAACAAGAGATTGTGCTGGAGTGAATGCTACTATCCGGTCGGTTGTACGAACTGCTAGTGAACATGGTGTTGAGGTACTTGGTGTATTAGAAGGGTATGATGGGCTGATCGACGGTAACTTCATCCCATTAACTCGACGATCGGTTTCAGGTATTATTAATAGGGGAGGCACAATTCTAAAAACGGCACGGTCACAGCGATTTTTAACAGAATCTGAACAAGAACAAGCTGTGAAGAATATTCACGAGCATGATATCAAGGGATTGATTGTTATCGGGGGCAATGGATCGTTAACTGGTGCACATGTGCTTGCAACAAATTATCAGATCCCAGTGATCGGCATCCCGGCAACTATTGATAACGATGTTGCGGGTGTGGATTTGGCCATCGGTGCTGATACGGCCGTCAATGTTGCTCTTGATGCATTAGATAAAATTCGGGACACGGCAACAAGTCTTGAACGAATATTTATTGTTGAGGTAATGGGTCGGAACTGTGGTTATATTGCGTTACAAGTAGCATTGGCTGGCGGGTGTGAAGATGCCCTTGTTCCCGAACAGGATATCAATATTGACGTTATGTGTGAGGAAATTAAACAAGGAAATGAACGGGGAAAAGTAAGTTGGATTGTGATTGTGGCAGAAGGGAAAGCAAAGGCACATGATATTGCTGATACGATCACAGTAAAAACAGGGTTAGAAACCCGAGTGGCGGTCTTAGGTCACATCCAACGAGGAGGTCGCCCTACTGCCATCGATAGAATCATGGCGGCACATCTTGGTAACTATGCAGTTAAAGTGTTACGGAATGGACAAACCGATCAGTGTGTAAGTCTAAACAATGGTGGGTTGGTTACTGTACCCTTGGATGTTGCTATTCAGCCAAAGAGCATTGATGTACAGAGTTACTATGCACTGATAAAACTTCTCACATAGATGCATATTATTAATATAAAAGCACGAGGAGACATAAAATGGGCTTAGGAGAAATCATTGCCTTTTTAATTGCCTTACCGACTATCATCATAGGTGCAATAATACTTATTGTTAATTGGTTGATTGAAGGAACAATTACAGACGCATTATTAACTGCATTTGATGTTAGTCCAATGATTGGAATAATACTTACTATCTTGGGAATAATTGCATTAATTGTTGGACTCAGCAAGTTGTTAAACTGATAAAAACTTGCTAGGCATAATAATTATACATTAAAATTCACTGTTCAAAAAACATCAACAAATATCTGTCCAAGAAAAACACTCCCAAATCCCTGTACTATTAATCATTCCTTTTTCTAACAGCTTTGTTTGTTTGGTTGATGTAATAAATTGAAAAATAAAGAGTTTTAATATAAAAATGAGATTAGCATGATTTATTACAGATGTTATTGTTAACACTTGTTAAGCAAACGTTTAAGAAAGGATAATATATATCAATTCTGTAATATTTAATATTGGGAGGTAAAAAAATGCGAAAAGATTATTTTAGAAAAGGTCTGGTTTTTTTAATAATAGCCCTTTTTTTATTGTCTAATGGGGTACTATCTGAAGAAAATTTTGATGAAGAGGAAATTATTGAAGATCCATTTGGTGATGTTTTTGTTTTTGATTTTGATTCTGAAGATCTAGAAAATTTAACGACTACGGACGAAAAACCCAATATTGATATCAAAAAAATCACATATGCTAAAGACAATGGGAACAAAGAAGTAACGCTAATCATTGAAGTATATGGGATTATTGAGGATAAGGGCAGTCTGGACTCAGAGGATTTCGATTCTCTTCATCTTATTTCTTACGGCCTCTCTCTTTCCACTTCCCAGGACTCTTACGAAATCAATTATATTAATAAAACATGTCAATTGTCCTATTCAAATTATACTGTAGTAAATATTACAGATTTTTCAGTTGCTGGTGGAACTCTTACCATTCAATTTGATGTATTAAATGCAGATGAAACATATGACGAAATGGTTGCCAATACTGTTGAATTAATTTTTTCAGGTGGGGAAATTAGTTACTATAT
>CAYLOF010000334.1:0-2277 GCA_964385215.1 uncultured Thermoplasmatales archaeon | reverse complement strand
GATACTCAGATAATTGCACTTTCAGCCACCATTAAAAATGCGGTAGATTTGTCAGCATGGCTTGATGGAAAACTTATCCAGTCTGATTGGAGGCCTGTCCCTCTGAGAGAAGGAGTATATTTTAAAAATAAGATTAAATATGATAATGGAAAAACAAAGACGATTGATGGTTCTGAAAGTGAGCCTCTTAACAGATTGGTTGAAGATTCGATTGCCAATAGAGGACAGGTTCTTGTTTTTGTAAACACTAGAAGATCAACTGTTTCTGCGGCAAATAAATTGGCGCCAATAATTGAAAAAACATTATCTAATGAAGAAAAAAACAATCTTGAAAAAATTTTGATTTCGATGAAACATGGACAATCGGAACTCACATCTGTCGATAAAAAATTGTTCTCATGCATAAAGAAAGGAGTAGCATTTCATAATGCGGGCCTATCTAGTGTTCAACGAAAGGTTGTCGAGCAGGGGTTTAAAGATCGCTTGATTAAATGTATTGTAGCCACTCCTACTTTGGCAGCTGGCATTAATATTCCTGCTCAACGTGTTATCATTAGAGATCTGTGGCGGTATGATTCAAATTTTGGCATGAGGCCTATTCCTATTTTGGAATATAAGCAGCAGGCGGGTAGAGCGGGTAGGCCAAGATATGACAAACATGGAGAGGCAATTACAATAGCAAAAAAGGAGGAGCAAAAAGAGCAGATTTTTAATAATTATATATTGGGTGACACTGAACCAATTTTTTCGAAGCTTGGCAGTCAGGCTGCATTGAGAATGCATTTATTATCGGCAATTGCCACTGATTTTGTAGATAGCATGGAAGGCATTTACAAGTTCATTGATAGTACTTTTTATGCATACCAATCTGATACATTTGCTCTAAAAGATGATATTGATGAAACTATTGAATTTTTATTAGAACACGGTTTCGTTGAAAACATTGATGACAAATATATTTCAACTTTATTTGGTAAAAGAACATCCTCGCTTTACATAGATCCATTATCGGCGTTGCAGTTAAAAAAGGCACTTGAGGCCTCATGTGAAAAGAACCATTTGCCATTGTCTTTTATTCATGCAGTGTGTTCCACTCCAGATGTTCGTTCACTTTATCTTAGAAAAAGTGATTTTTGGGTTGAAGAAAAAGCAGAGCAACATGCTGGGGAATTTTTACTAGATGTGCCCGATATTTCAAGTGAAGAATATGATTGGTTTTTAAGTGATCTTAAGACCGCATTGTTGATTGAGGATTGGACTAGAGAAATACCTGAAGATGGAATTATATCCAAATATAATGTTGGACCTGGTGATATTCACAATATCGTAGAAATGGCAGGATGGATTCTTCATGCTGCTAGAGAATTTGCTAGGATGTATAACTTTGAAAGTGTTTCTGGCATTAGTGACCTAATTATGCAGGTTCAGTATGGGTGCAAAAAAGAACTTCTCAATCTTGTCTCCTTAAAAGGCATTGGCAGGGTGAGAGCTAGATCAATGTTTAACGAAGGCTTCAAAACAATTGGTGATTTGCATGGTGTACCGTTGAGTCGACTTTCCAAAGTTAAAACCATAGGTGAAGGAATAGCTAAAAGCATCAAGAATCAAATAGGTGAAAGCGATAGGGGAGAAGATAAAGAATTGTCTGAATTCACCGTACAAAAATAATTGAAGAGGCATATATGTTTAGAATTATCGGTACACAAGGAAATGTTCAGAATGTTGATAGTTTTTTAGAGACAGTCCTCAGTTTTGCACAAAGATATGATGTCACTATTCAGACGTTTGATGCAGATATGATTTATGGGAAAAACCATCTTATTTCTTCAGTTGAACATGCTGTGAGAGCGATAAAAAGAAAAACCAATACTACTAATTCGCTAGGCATGGAACTATTGTTGTATGCATCCGGTGAGCGCCAGTTAAAACTTGCCATCCCAAAGATGGGCATAAAGAAAGGTAGCAGGGATGTTGCCTTCGTATTTGTAAAAAATATTGGGGAGATAAAAAGTAAAAAGATCGATTATTTGATTGATGAAATGTTAGGGTCGTTATCCCTGCGCAGAAATGATGATGTTCTGGAAGGGAATAAGGATGTACTTAGAAGATTCGGCATCGATGAAAATGAAATTAAAACAGTCACGAAAGCTAAATATGGGAATCTTATTCTGGAAAAAGTGGCAATGGTTGATATTATCAAATAAGCCCGCATGAGGTAGCTTGGATATCCTGAAGGCTTGCGGAGCCTTCTACTCGGGTTCGAATCCCGATGCGGGC
>CAYLOF010000333.1:0-2283 GCA_964385215.1 uncultured Thermoplasmatales archaeon | reverse complement strand
TAAATAAGTCATCTGCTAAAGGATATATACGGTTTGGTTCATTTACACAATAAACTGAATTGCCAACTAACAAAACACCTATCCCAAATTCCCTATTTATATTTGGAAGTAACGATATTCTTTTATAAAATTTAAACGGGTCTCTATCAGGTAGCATATCTTCATTTGTTTCAATTGCCAAAAATGAACACCCAAAAACCCGTTGAAGCACATATGCTTGCCCAAAACCAGCACATAATTTTCTAAATGTATTACTATCCCTGATAGATTTACATTCTACGCCAATCTTTCTTTTTGTATCTGGGTCAATAACAATTAAGTCAACACGGAAATATGGTTTATTTAATCCTTTTATTGGAAAACTTATCTTATAATTTCTCTGTGTTCTAAATTTGTAATTTGAATTTTGTTCACCAAACCATCTAATTACCTTACTGATAACTTCCGTCTCTTCCATAATATATTCCTCTACTTACTTGAAATTGCTTTCTTGTACCATAATGCAGTTTTCATCAAAGACACCCATTTGTTATCACCATCAATAGTTATTCCCGCTTCCTCTGATGGAGTTTTACCATCCAATGCTTCGTGTGGCTTAATGAAGTTATAAAACAAACGATGTCCTTCCACCATAGGAGTATTATCTACCTTCAATCCTCTCATAACCTTCTCGCGCTGACGGATAGTACCATGCAGTCTTTCAACATGGTTATTGTTTGGATGATGTTGTAACCCTACATTCCACAGGTGTTCAGTATCGTTTGTATTCGTTGGAAATTCTTTGTTTACTGCTTTTTTATAACTTTTTAATCCATCAGTGACAATGTATTTAGGTTTCCTACCGCCACAGTTATTCTTTGCTTTCTGGAATACCATCCTTGCATCCCTTACCTTTCTTTCAGTTGATACCACACTGGCCAATTGAAAACGAGTTCTTTCATCCATTACATTCCACAAATATTCCCATGTACCGCCTATTTTAACCATCATTTCATCAGTGTGCCATATGCCACCTATATCGGGTTGTATCTCGTTAACATACTCGTTCATAATCCCGATGTATTTTTCAATCCAACGGTGAACAGTCATATAAGAAACATCAAGATCATAAAATTGTTTAAGATGTTGCGACACCTTACGAAGTGATAATCCTCTAAAGTAAAGGTCAAGTGTTAACGCTATGATTTTAGGGTTGTATTTTGTGTTCTCAAAATCAATGTTATCTACAAACTTGCGGTTACATGATTTACATTTGTAAACTTGTTTACCGCTCTTTTTTCCATATTTTATAATCTCTAATGAATTGCAGAACTTACAACTTGCAACAGGGATTTTTTCTTTAACACCAATGTTTTGTTTTATGTGTAAATTCAGTTGCTCGAACTTGTCATTTAGGTTTTTCCAAATCTTGACTGCACAAATATGTTTACATTCAACACCACGTTTCATAAAATCTGGACAAGAACACTTCCAATGACGTTGAAAAACATGTACTTGGTATGTTCCACAACCATTTTGAGATGGTACTATCCAAGTGTTTGGATTAATCTCTTTTGGTTCAAAACCTTCTTCTAAAAGTATCATTCCACGTGCTTTCCTTGCGTTTATCATTTCCTTAATTTTACAATTATTTTCACTCATTTCGTTCGCCATATTTATAATGCATTGTGGGTATATAAACTTTGTGGTATCACAATTATATAGATGTTTTGCATTATCGTTTAATATGAAACTACAGAAGGTAAGAGCAAGAGAGTATAAAGGAAAAACAATATACAAATGGATTATTGTGATACCGCCAAAGGATATAGAGAAATTGGGTTGGAAAGAAGGAATAGATTTGGAAGGTTCTCCCATTAGGAATAATGGATATTTCCTTACTGCCAGAGGATAACTAATGTGTTGATTTTGGTTTTTGCCTTGCATATTTCATATGTCCTACCCCAACTGTGCATATGAACAATTTATAATTAAACAATGTGAGTTATCTTTCTTAATGATTTTAAACCTCTATAAACAAACGAACCTGGTAAACCTGCAACAAAGATTATCATCATAACTAATACATTCATGTCTGAATTTGGAGTTGGCGGATTATTATAAAGGAATATCAAATAATCATAAAAGAAAGCAATAAATATTATATATATACCTAAACCTAAAAATCCATATAAAAGATGGTTTGGAAAATTTGCTCTTTCTCTTTCATTGGAAAAATTTGTTAATAACTTACTGGAGTTTTGCGTTTTAGCATGAACAACTATTAATCAATGGCAATCCATT
>CAYLOF010000332.1:0-2298 GCA_964385215.1 uncultured Thermoplasmatales archaeon | reverse complement strand
GTTGACATTTGTATGCTTGAAAGGGCAGGTTTGGGTATAGCGTTCAATGCACCAGATATCGTTCAAAAACATGCAGATGTTGTGACTGATAATATGAAGGTCATATTGAAATACATTTAGAGGCGGCATTAATGGATTTAAAGCAGGAGGAAATAACCACACTTCATGAGTTCAATGTGGATAAAAGAAGACTTATAAAAACTGTGAGTGATGCTACTGCTGATCGTCCTGTTTCTGTTGTTATGCCGATGTTGTATCAAGAAATCAAAGGCAATGCGTTGGGCAGCATAAAAAAAGGATTAAACAAATGCAAATTTCTAAAAGAAATTATCATTCCACTGGCTGCAAAAAATGAAAAGGAGTTCGGACATGTAAAACGGTTTTTTTCAGATCTAAAAATACCTCATCTAATCATGTGGTGTGATGGGCCAAAGATAGAAAGATTGCTGAATGAGTTAAAATCAGATGGAATAAATCTTTTAAAATATAAGGGAAAAGGAAGGGATGTATGGCTTGCTCTTGGTGTAGCCAGTCTTAGGTCCTATGCAATTGCACTTCACGATGCAGATATTCTGATATATGATGAAATGATTCCTACGAAACTCATCTATCCAATAGTCGAACCCAAACTTGATTTTAAGTTTAATAAAGGTTACTATGCAAGAGTGAATACAGAAAAAGGCATTATGTATGGAAGAGTCTTCAGACTTTTTCTCCATCCCCTTCTAGAAGCACTCAACGAGGAGACGGGTTCTGAATTAGATTTTGTGAAGTTTTTAAATTCATTTCGTTATCCTATCTCTGGAGAGTTCGCACTAACTAGCGATTTAGCCCGTGATGTTGACATTCCTGGTAATTGGGGTCTTGAAATTGGAATAATGGCTGAGATGTATAGAAATGTAATCTCAAAAAGAATTTGTCAAACAGATCTGGGTTTTTATGATCACAAACATCAGAAAATTGGTAATGGAGATAAAGGCCTAATAAAGATGAGCAGCGACATTTTGGAAACATTACTCCGGGTTTTAATCGAAGAGGATAATATACAAGTTTCTAAGGAGTTTCTGTTATCTTTGAGGGTTCTATATCAAAGACATGCCCAAGATTGTATTAGAAAATACCATGCTGATGCACAGTTTAATGGCTTAAATTACGATAGACATGCAGAGGAAAACATGGTAGAGAAATTCAGCAAACAGATTATGATTGCAGGAAATCGATATATGGAAAAACCAGTCGGTTCACGCATACCTGACTGGTTAAGGACGATTTCTGCACGGAAAAATATTAGAGAGCAGTTGCTTGATGTTGTAATTGTAGATAATGAAAAATAGGAAGGATGCACATGAATCAAGAATGGAACAAAGACGTAAATCTAAAACCGGAAATAGTTGAAAAATGTAAACAAATGAAGCCATTAGATATAGTGGTGGGAGTTCTCTGTAAGGATGTTGAAGCCACCATTTTAAATGTTTTGAACGTGGTAAATGAAGGCCTGTATCGATATTTCCCGGATTATCGATTGGCGATTGTAGTCAGTGATGGCAACTCCTCAGATAAGACTAGGGAGGCTATAGAGTTGTTTCAGCCATATAGCGCTATAGATGTGCTTGTCGCCGAGGATATAGCGGAAGGTGGCAAAGGTGCAGGTGTAATGACCATTTTTGAGATTGCTCATGAGACTGAAGCTAAATCTGTTGTTTTGATGGATGGAGATCTGCTTAGTGTTAAGCCATCATGGATACAGACTATAGCAAATCCTATTGTATATGGTAGGGCGGATCTTACAGTTCCTTATTATATCAGAGACAAAAATGATGGCGTTATAACAAACAACCTGGTTTATCCTTTTACAAGAGCTCTTTATGGAATAGACATTAGACAGCCAATAGCTGGAGAATATGCATTATCAAAAAATCTCTATGAATTATTGCGCAAACATCCGTTGTTTCCTCCAGATTTTGGCATTGATATTTTCATTTTGACCGTTGCAGCCGCAGAAGGAATGTATGTAAAAGAGGGACTATTTTCTTTGAAAATTCACGAATCAACAACTCGTTATCTTGAGCCAGAAAAATTTTTAATACCAATGTTTAGAAAGGTAACTGAAAGTATGTTTAAACTTGCAAAATTTTATGAAGTTTACTGGAAATCTAAACCTGCAGTATGGCACACAAAGTTTCATCGAGATTCATTTAGTCAGAAGCCCATACCTGTACAGATAAATGTCTTCAACATGAAGAAATCTTTCGAATCGGAATTTAACTCTTCAAAAGATATGATGAAGCGATTCCTTCC
>CAYLOF010000331.1:0-2302 GCA_964385215.1 uncultured Thermoplasmatales archaeon | reverse complement strand
ATTTTTTACACCACCTGAGTCATCGTTTGAGTTATTTGTATTTCCATTGCTACAGGTTATACTCCAGTTAAAGACGTCTCCATTCGGAGCGGAGATATTGATTGCCCACGTAATTGATAATTCTTGGTCCGGACTGTTATTAACTGGACTGGAATTGGTGGAAGAAGGAGCAATATTTTCATCGGTTCTTGCAGAACTTGTGGCATTATTAACGCTCCAGATACTATCAGTTGTGTTCCAACTCCATGCTTTGAAACTATATTGGGTATCGAAACTGAGATTACATACAGCAACAGATATTCCAGTATGGTTGTAAAGTTCGATACCATCGGCAATTCCGGTAGGTGGAGTTGTTCCTTGTTTGTATTTAATGAGAGTTTTATCTGCCATACTTCCCACATCCCATGTAAGATTGAGCTGAGTTCTATTGTGAGATACTGCATCTAATGAGACAGGAGCATTAGGAACATACTTACTTCTGGTTGTAAAATTATATGTTGTATTTGTCCAGTCACGCCCGTCTGTAACATTGACATGCCAGACGATATTTGCATCATATGGCAAAGGAGTAGAAAGATTTGCAGATTTGGACCCGTTTGCATCATCATTTGAAAAATTTACGATTACATTTGTGCCTTTTATTGTCCAATTGAAAAGTTCCCCATCTGGATCTTTAATAGTTGCATTAACGGCTGGTTGCATTTTATCGACCTCTGCACTATCATCAGACGGAAATTCTCCTGTTATTACTGGTAATGCATTGGTTTTATTGCTTTTAATCAGGGGGTTATTACCAAAAGGTGCCGTTATATTTCCACTTGACTTCCATCCGTCGTCTTCTGCGTATGTCCAAGCTTTATAGTAATAATGTTTGTTTGGTGGTAAATTGGTATGATTAAACGGAGTAGTTACATATCCGTTAGTATCAATAGCTGTTCCATTTCCGACATACCATGGGTCGGGTTGTGAACCTGCGGCATATTCGATGTATGCTCCATCTCCTCCTGTACAATCTGCCCATGCAAGAACTATTTTTGAACTGTTTATCATAGTTGCGCTAAATGAGGTAAGAGGATCTGGTCTGGTAAGCAATTTAAATTCTCCTCCGCTGTTATTCCATCCTGCAATGTTATTTGCTTTTGTGTTATAGTAATAAAGCTCACCTTTTGTAAGATTTGTGAGATTGTAGCTGAACTCCGTCTGATTTCCAATGAGTTCCATAGATTGGTTTCCAGCATCATATGGCTCTCCACTATTGGTGTCCCAGACGAAATAGCAGGTAGTATCTACGCTGCCATTACTTTGTAGGTATCCATTTAATTTTGCTGATGTTTCTTCGACATTGGCTGAGTTGTTTGTAGTGACTTTAGGAATATCAATATCAAAGGTCACATTCAGCGTCTGCCAGTAAAAACTGTAATTCTTTCCGTCAACTTCAATTCCTGGATTTGTGCCACTATAATTCATATCCATATTTATATGGAGAAGACCATTTGGGCGGCTAGTTGAGTTTCCCCAACTATTCAACATAACCCAGTATGAGTTATTGATATCATTATCATTGTAACCTACACAAAGAACAGCATGACCACCACCTGTGCCATAAGGATTGTCGCAAGATTGATCGATATCATAAATACTGCTCTCGTTACCGTTATTCCAGAAAACATAAAAATCCGTCCAGTTAGTGGATGTAGGTAAAAAGAAAGCAAACCAGACTGCCTTACCTTGATTAAGAACACTTTTTATGTTGGCTATAGCTGCTGCATGGGTTACGTCATGCGTTATGATTGTCTCTTCATTGATGGATGTGATGGGGTATCTGGGATTGGCAGAGATAGTACCACAACCCGTATCACACGATTCATCACCATCTTGCCAACTAGCATTGGTATTAGACCAGGGAATGGCCTTACTTGTATTCTCATAGAAATCTGCCAGATCATATAGCCAACCTCCTCCACAACAGATTTTTCCAATCACACCATACTCACAGGAGTTTATATACTGTACAGAAAGCCTTTCTTTTATGTTCTCCTGAACATCAAGAGCGATTCCTAGAACACCTGTCCCGGCCCATGCCCAACAGTTGCCACAGCTTCCCTGATTACGTTCGTCAGGAGTATATTCCAAGTGAGAAAGTAAACTAAAATTAGCTCCTCCCAAAGTTGTTTTCATTTGTGTTTCTGATTCTGTACTGGTAATTGCCTTTGGAGCGCTGTTATAATGTTCTATCCACTGAGCTAGGGTTTCAGAATCGGGTCTCATTATAGAGTGATTATATTCATTATCCTCTGTTTCG
>CAYLOF010000330.1:0-2303 GCA_964385215.1 uncultured Thermoplasmatales archaeon | reverse complement strand
AAGTGATGAAAATGGAGAAATAAAGATTTCAAAACGGGATATCTTTAAACCCCTACAATACATGTCCTCTCTACCCTTATATTTATTAAGATGCTGACTATCTACTCATTTATTGTTAAGAGAACTGTACAAATAGAAAAGTTCTCCAAATAATAAATTAAGATATTGGTAGATAGAGTATGGATGAGGGATTTATACTTTCAAATAAATTTAGAAGAGCAATATTTGACGAGCTTGCATCCGGTGAAACAGACATCAACAGAATTGCCAAGAAACATCGTATGATACATAGGGTAGTAACTAGAGTTGCAGATGATTTTATAAAGGGAGGCATATTGGAGAAAAAGAGCGGGAGATATATTCTTACTGAAGAGGGAGAAAAGTTAGCAACAAGTATTAGAGGATAATGGAGAAAGATGAAATTATGAAACCTTATCTTTTGCAAATGCTCAAGGAGCTTGCACTATTGGGGGCAATTAAAGATAGGATAGAAGTTTCTTCTCTTGAAGTGGCAAACCATATGGGCACCAGCCAGCAGACGGCATCTAGATATTTACTTGAGTTGGATAAGATGGAAATGATAACTAGAGAGTTAGGCATAAAAAAACAACTCATACAACTGACCAATACGGGTAAAGATGTTTTACACGAAGAACACCTGCAGTATCAACAAATCTTTGAGTTAACAAACAGGATTTATCTCACTGGAAAAGTCGTATCTGGCATGGGCGAAGGTAAGTATTACACTGGGCAAGAGGGGTATGTCAATCAATTTAAAGAGAAACTAGATTTTGTACCGTATCCTGGTACTCTCAATGTTGAAATAAAACACATTGAGAGAAACAAGATACGACTTTTAAAAAAATACAATGCAATAATAATTGATGAATTTGAAAATAACAACCGTACATTTGGTGGTGCCAGATGCTTTCGTGCAACTATAAAAAACACCGATGGAGCAATAATTCTACCGTTGCGTAGTCATTACTCAAATATTTTAGAGTTTATATCTCCACACTGTTTAAGGGAAAAACTAGATTTGAAAGATGAGGATGAGGTGAAAATTACTATATATCTAGGAAATTAGAGAGACAGATCTATGAAAAATAAGCTTGTGGCAGATATATTCTACCAGATCGCAGATTTACTTGATGTAAATGGAGAGATATTTTTCAAAACAAGAGCATACCGTAAGGCCGCACAAACAATAGAAACACTTGATGAAGATATTGAAATTGTTTCAAAAGAAAAGCGCCTTCAATCGATTCCAGGAATTGGAGAGTCCCTTGCTAAAAAGATAAGAGAGATTGTAGAAACAGATGGATTGGAATATTTTGAGAAATTAAAAAAAGAGACGCCAGAAGGGGTCATTGATTTATTAGAGATTCTTGGCTTAGGACCAAAAAAAGTGTCTGCATTATACAGGAATCTTTCGATTTTAAACATCAGTGATCTTAAAGAGGCGTGTAACAAAGGTAAACTTAGGAATCTTGAAGGTTTTGGAGAAATAACTGAGAGAAACATTCTTCGCGGAATAACCCTTAGAGAAAAGACCAGTGGACGTGTTCTCCTAAATGTTGCATATGAATATGGAAATAACTACCTTGAATATCTCAGAAAATGTAAAAAAATAGAAAAAATTAGTATCGCAGGTAGCCTTCGTAGGATGAAAGAAACCATCGGCGATTTAGACATTCTTGCTTCTTCAGACGCTCCTGATGAGGTTATGGACCATTTTGTGAAATATCGCGATGTTCAGCGTGTGCTATTAAAGGGAAGTACCAAAACCAGTGTTTTATTAAATGATGATCTTCAGGTAGATCTTCGCGTTGTTGAAGAGAAAAACTTTGGCGCAGCACTTCAATATTTCACAGGATCAAAAGAGCATAACGTAAAAATGCGCAGTATTGCAATCAAAAAAAATCTGAAGTTAAACGAGTATGGCCTTTTTGATAAAAAAACCGGCGAATACATAGTTGGTAGAACTGAAAGGGAGATCTACAACAAACTTGATCTTGCATATGTGGAACCAGAATTACGGGAAAACCGTGGCGAAATAGAAACTGCATTAAAAGGCGAACTGCCAGATATCGTAAAATACAGCGATATCAAGGGCGATCTTCATGTCCACTCTAGATGGAGCGATGGTACAGATTCTATAGAAGACATCGCGACCAAAGCCCAGATATTAGGCTATGAATATATTGGAATTGCTGATCACTCCCAATCATTGAAAATTGCACGTGGACTTACAGAGGAAAGAATCGATAAAAAAATCAAGGAAATTGATAGCCTAAACAAAA
>CAYLOF010000329.1:0-2314 GCA_964385215.1 uncultured Thermoplasmatales archaeon | reverse complement strand
GACGTGGGACGTTTTTCTTCATCCAAATTATCAGACATAAAGTATATCAATACCAAATTTTTGGTGGTGAATATTATACTCCACGTCCACTTATTAAGGCAATTGTTAAGGTTGTAGAACCAACTATTGGGAATAGAATTTATGATGGTGCAGTAGGTTCAGCTGGTTTCTTATGCGAAGCTTTTGAATATATGAAGAATGATAAACTAAGTACAAAAGATGTGGGGATACTTCAGAAAAAAACATTCTATGGAAAAGAGAAAAAATCCCTTGCTTATATTATTGGAATTATGAATATGATTTTTCATGGTATTGAATCACCTAATATTATCCATACAAATACTTTAGCAGAAAACATAACAGATATGGAAGAAAAAGACCGTTATAATATTGTTATGGCAAATCCTCCGTTTGGTGGTAAAGAAAGAGCAGAAGTACAACAGAACTTCCCAATAAAAACAGGGGAAACTGCATCATTATTTTTGCAACATTTCAAGCTTTGCACCTAAAGTCACTTTAAGGTCAGACTTTAAGGTCAAAAATTGGACTTTAGGGTCAAGTATAAAAAGATATTGATTTTCATCTCTGTTGAATATGGGGTCTGACTAACGAGTCAAGATTTTTTAAATAATTAGCAAAAGCTCGTTAGTCAAAGATTTTTCTTAGTATCGGGAACATATATGGATGATTCTCCAGGAATCTTTCAAAAGGATTAATTATCTTGTTCTTAGGCATGCTTACTTCAAGAGTTGCCCAGTCGCTTTCTGCTCCATTTTCGTCTCTAGCTTTTGCTCTTATAGAATAGGTATCTCTTTGCTCCCAGATATGAGAAGCATTAAGCGGTTCACCAGATGGAAGGGTCCGTGTCCAACCAGTATATGAGTCATCTCCCCATTCGATATAATAAGAGATTTCATCACCATCAGCATCAGTTGATACAAAGCTATAGTTATGTTCTATGTTTATTTTTCCAGATGGAGGGCCATCTATGGCGGGTTTTGAAGGTGGCTTATTCTCTATTACTTCAATAGCATATAGATAACCATCCCATGATCCAAAATATATTGTCCCATCTTCTCCTATTGCAGGTGAAGATTCAATATTTCCTTTTGTTTTATATTCCCATATCGCTGTTCCATTTGGATAAATGGCATAAAGACTATTATCCCCTGAACCGACGTAAATATTTCCATTTTTATCAATGGCAGGTGAAGAAAGAACTCCTCCGCTTGACCCTCCAGACCCTGCTCGAAACATCCATTTTTCAGTGCCATCAGGATTAATTGCGAAGAATTTACCATTATATGAACCTACATAAATAGTGCCATCCAGTGCGATAGATGGAGAAGTCTCGGTTGCATCACCTGTATTAAACTTCCATTTTAAAATACCATCTTGATTGATTGCATAAAGGTAGCCGTCCCATGATCCCGCATAGATAGTTCCGTCATCACCGATTGAAGGAGGACATTTCACCTCTCCATCTGTCTTAAATCTCCATCTAACCGTACCATTAGGATAAAATGCATACAGATAATCATCATGGGAGCCAATGTAAATAATACCATTATCATCTATAGCTGCTGATGAATAAATCTTAAATCCTGTAGTATAACTCCATTTAATTGTACCATTCGAATTTATAGCATAAAATTTGTTATTAGTTGATCCTACATAGATAGTGCCATCATCTCCAATAACTGGTGAGGAAAATACCCATCTCCCAGTATGAAATCGCCATTTCTCAGTACCATTTGGATAAAAAGCATAGAGATTTCCATCATAAGAACCTACATAGATGATTCCATCGTTTGCTATTGCAGCGGAAGAATGAATCCAGTATGCACTAAAATTCCATTTTTCATTACCATCATTGTTTAACGCATAAAAATTAGCAGAGGGTTCATTTGGTTTTGATCCGATATATATTACTCCATCATTATCAATTACAGGTGAAGATGATACTTTACCACAATTAAATTTCCATTTTTCAACACAATAATTACCATTTGGAGCATATGGACTTTGTCCAGTATGTTTAATATCATGTCCAAACATAGGCCAAGCGGAATTCATCTGATTAAATGTCGTATCATTTACAGTTTTACCATTATTTCCAATCACTATAAATGTCATGTTAGTGATAATAAATAGTGAAATGACAATAACTATTGAGATTTTTTTGGTATTCACAATTTATTTTCCCTCCATAATATTATGAAATATCTAATTTATATATCTTTGTATTTGAATTGTAATTTGTGTTATCCCGAAATTACTTTCTTCGAGAAAATAAAGTAACTGATTTGACATA
>CAYLOF010000328.1:0-2317 GCA_964385215.1 uncultured Thermoplasmatales archaeon | reverse complement strand
AGATTATTCAAAAACTGCTTTAATTTATCCTGGTCTTTCTCCATATTAATATCAAATCGATGTATTTCATATTTCATAAATTATCACTTCCCAATCATTCACGATTTCATTTTTTCAACTATCATTAGATAATCAACTTTCTCAGTCACACCATAAATTTGTGGTAAACTTGCTTTCTTAATATTTGGAAGGATAGAAATGACCTCTCCTTCTAAACCATTAAGAAATTGTTCTAACGTGGTTTGTACATCCTTTCCTTTGATCTCTAAATGATGGACTCTATATTTCATTGTTTTTTATTCCTCCTTTCTCAGTTAATAATTTTTATTAATCTTAGGTCTCCTCTATATCACCTTTCATTATTATATTTACCGAAAACGTTCGGGAAAAAACAAACAATCTTGCTGATTATGATGTTGATTGATAGCATGGATATATTTAAAAAACTAATAATCATTTGCTTTCAAGAATAAAAGTTCTCTTAAAAATTGTATTCCATTCCATCCATTTTGATAAATAAATGA
The DNA here is from genome assembly GCA_964385215.1 of uncultured Thermoplasmatales archaeon. Taxonomy (GTDB): domain Archaea; phylum Thermoplasmatota; class E2; order DHVEG-1; family DHVEG-1; genus DAOWHD01. The sequence continues at coordinate 1,793 of CAYLOF010000328.1, read as the reverse complement.
ATCTGAATTTATAAAAAATATTATTGCTACATCCTCAGATAGTTTCATTTGCATGGTTGTTCTAAAACCAAAAGTTACAGCCCCACCATGACCACTATATATATTTCTTGGTAGATATATAGTATTTGATCCTAGGTTTAATGACCGAGATTCAAAAAGCCATGCTAAACCATATGCACGTCCATATCCGGAACCATTTGGCTGAATTGTATGCATCTCTGTAACTGTTGATTCTTTCAAAATTTGAGTGCCATTATACATTCCCCCATTCATGTGGGCAATCATGAAATGTGACATATCTTTTACTGTAGAGAACAATCCGCCAGCAGGATAATGAATATGTACCTGATTGTAGTTTGTTCTATATATGTCATTTATATCATTCCAATTATAAGGTATTGCTATTTTGTCTAGAGAATACATAGAAAGATTGAAGCCAGAATCATACATTTCTAATGGTTTGAATATATGTTCATTACAATATTCATAAAAAGGTTCATTTGAAAGCAGTTCAACTAAATAACCAATAATGTCAAAATTAACATTAGCGTAGACGCTTAATTGGCCAGGCATATTTTCTGTATCCCAGTATGTAGGAACATAAATATCACCCTCTGTGGTTAAACTTTCTTCCAACCAAGGCATGGGATAATCTTGAAATGGTGGACCTCCATAAGTATAGAATTGAATATTCCAATATGAAAAAGGTGAGCGAAGACTTGATGAATGAGAAAGCAACATCCTAAATGTTATTGGAACCTCAGGAAAATTAGGATTTCTTAAACTAAAAGGAAGGTAGTCATTAACATCATCATCAAGTTCAAATAACCCTTGATCAAATAATTGCATTAAAGCTGTTCCAGTAATCGTCTTTGTCATTGAACAAATACTATAAACTGTTTCATCTGTTGCAGATATACTATTCTCAATGTTACTTAAACCATATCCTTTTGACCAAACAATTTCATCTTCTTTAATAATACACGCAGAAATTGATGGGAAATGACCAAAATCCATTATACGTTCAATTACTCTATTAAAAGCATCATCTTGTATTTGAGTATATATCGGTTCTGTTTCTAGGCTACTTACTGAATTTAAAGAAACACCAATGAATAGAGATATTATAATTATTCCAATAATTTTCTTCATTATTTTAGCCTCTATTTGGCAGTCTCCAGGTTATTATAACACCTACCCCATTTAAAAGATTAACGATTACAACATTTGTAGCATTATCACTTGCTGATTATGATAAACTAATTTTGATTCAACTAATGTTATGTGTAATGAGGGGCATCTCGACTTTTGAAAATACTGAAAAACAAAAGTGTACAGGCGTTGTTAAATTATGGTTTCTCTAAGAAAGTATAATGGAAAAAGTAATAGGAAAGAGAAAAAACTTCTGAAATACCTAGAGAAAACAAAATTCTTTTTTATCATAAGCTATCTGCTGGAAGTTAACTAAAAGTATGAGATTGCAATAATTAAAGGTTAAAGGCCCGTATTAAAAAAAGTACAATTTGTTGCATTTTACAGGAGTAAAAAGACTTGGATGGGCCCGAGCCGGGATTTGAACCCGGCACAGAGGATCCACAGTCCCATATGTTAACCAGGCTACACTACCCGGGCCAATGCGATATGTTGGAGCATTGGAATGTCTGAAGAAATATTTAAATTATACGCATTGATAGCTCTGGTACAATTAAAAAGTAATCTGCTATTTAGCTAATTCGTATTGCAGGGGTAGCCAAGCCTGGCCAACGGCGCAAGGTTCAGGGCCTTGTCCTGCA
>CAYLOF010000327.1:0-2336 GCA_964385215.1 uncultured Thermoplasmatales archaeon | reverse complement strand
TTAGCTATCAAATATGAGCGATCTCGACTAAAAGTAAGACCGTATTTTCTACCTGCATTCTTTAAATTGTCATTTCCTTCCATTTTTATACCATACCTCCTCTGAGCCAGAAAGCCTCAGTCTCTCGTGTAGACGGGGCCAGCATCGCTGTCTGCAGTATCATCTATGCCCTGATTCTACAAAAGAATTTCATATGGCAAGATATTAAATACGAGATATAATCCTAATGAAAAATCAGGTATTATACTGAGTGGCAAACAGACTCCTGCAAGGGGTAATGTTTTCTTTTGTTTTATTAGTTGTTATCTTGCTTTTATTGGATTTATTGACAGAATCAAAACTCCTCTAAACCTAGTGAATGACCAAGCTCGTGAATAACTCCTTTAGCAAGAACAACTATTTGACGTTTTGGAGTAAATGCAAATCTTTTGACATATGTTTTATACTTGCTAGCTTAACTTCGCCACATAAATGAGCCTCTTTATTCCCTAAAAGACAAGAAATCAATTCGACAAGCGTTCTCTTCAATGGTTTCGACAGCTTCAAATTTATAACATTAAACAAGTTATAAATAACACTCTCTAGATATATACTTCCGTTAATTTTGCATCCCGATTGGGAAACTAATGGGGTTGCAATTAAAAAGTGTAACCTACTGAGCAATCATTTATTTGATTCCCCCAAACAATGACAGGATAATTGTTCCACTATGCATGTATATGTGCATATAAAAATATTCTGATAAAAAGTAAATTAAAAATATCTGTTACAATAATTTTTATCAAAAATCATAAAATAAAGTATCCATTCAAAACTCCTCCTATGTGTTCTTCTTGGATGAATCATATTGAACGAATTTTTTTCAGCCTACATCATTTTTTTTAAAATGCGATAATTCTCTCATTCTACTTGATATTGTGGAAGTTTTAACAATATCTTCTATTTCAATTGCATCTCTCCAATCTATACACTCACCTGCTATTATCATATTTTTTGCCCCCATATACTATTTGTTTGTTATCCATTATTAATATTTTTATATCAGGTTTTCTCTATAAATGATTAAGATTTTTAATTCAGTTAAACATGGTTTACAAAAATATACAATTTTAAATTTAAAGCAGTAGGTGGCAACGAAAGAAGTTGATAATGTGTAAGTTGGAAAAGAGGCATAATGGAATATATCAAAGAACTTGAAAATCTAAGTGATTATTTCATTCTTCGTTTCTATGAAGAACTATCTCTTTTTATCTATTCTTTTGATGGCTTCAAGCATTTTACCTGCTTTTTTGTATGGCCATACAGATACTTTACAATTAACCGTTTTGACACTCATTGTATCACTCTTTTGAATTTCCTATCTGGAATAATCGTTACTCAGAATACTTTTTAGCGAGGTACCTTTCCATTTCATCAAATATCTGTTGCTTGTTTATATGAGGATCAATTGGCTCATAGGCAAAACAACAGAACATCTCGCCATTCTGCACTTCCTTCATCTGATCCATTCGATTAAGCATGCAATAGACTTCTTCGTTTGCATCATTATTTTTCAAACATGATATGCATAACAATGGAATTGGAACTGATGCAGGATCGATTTCTTCACCATCATCTGAAAGATATCCTTCTTTCATATTTTGTCCTCCTTCTTTTTGATTTGTTAAAACATGTTTTTGGATAAGTTATTATTTGATATAGGACCACCATAATTTATCTTTAACGGTTTTAGAAGAATTTTTAGGTTTTTACATCTTGAGATAAAAATGAAAGATTTTTTAAAATAATTTGGCGAATGTTTCAAGTGAATACTAAAATATTTAATTGCAGAAACAATACCGGATAATGAGGATTGATGTTTTGAATTATAGAACTGAAAATCTGGGGGAAGCAGAGGCGAGATTATCAGATATTTTGCAAAGATGCAATCTTGATTTTATGCAATCGGATCTATTTCTCACTAAGATCTTTCTTCTTTCTTTCCGTAAAAATCATAATATATTTTTATTGTGAAATGCTAATGTTATTTTATACTTAATAATATTTCCAAAATATAACCGAAACTATTATATTTAGGAAAATACATTAAGTATTAGTATGTTTAAATCAATGTCCGGATTAGAACAAAACCTTTACTTTCATCTTGGTGAAAAAGATAAACGGGTCTTTACAGTAAAAGACATCGTTCAGATTCTAAATATATCCCATGCTCACGCACGAAACATTGCATCAACTATGGTTAAAAAAAATGTCATAGAAAGAGTAAAACCCGGACTATTTGTACGTATACCAGAATCAGTCATATTGGATAAACAACAATATACAGAAGATGCAAT
>CAYLOF010000326.1:0-2355 GCA_964385215.1 uncultured Thermoplasmatales archaeon | reverse complement strand
AGAGTGACAATCTGCTATTACTTCAAGCATGTCACCTGATTGAATTTCTTTAGCTTTAACCGCTATTTTAAGTATTGGCTGAGGGCATTTCAATCCTAGTGTATCAAGTTTATGTGTTGCCATATTTTTTACCTCCTTCTAAAATGAAAATGTTACCTGAGCATCGTCTATATCTGCCATAAACGATGTTGCTCCGACAATTTTTATGCCGTCTCTAAATTCTTCTTTTTTCATATCCTTGGCTTCCAATGCTAGTTCACAGAGAAGTATTCTGCCGCCAAGAGCAGTTACTCCTTCTACCAATTCTGCCATGTCAGGGTAACCCTTAGCTTTTATTTTCTCGAGTTCTCCTTTTCTTAACGCTGGTGCAGCACCTGGAGTGAAAAATAAAACAACTTCATCTCCAGAAGCAGCTGCACTAGACGCCAAAATAAAAGTTGGATAGAGATTTGCGTTTTCTGCTCCATTACATACAATAGCTACTTTACCCATAATATAACCCTGTTGGGCTAATATTAATAACGTATATAACCCTTGTGGTTTTTTGGACATTCAAAATGAAGACATCTTAATATGGCTTCAATTTAAAGCATTTATATATTTAATAATATTATGGGCTCTGCTCATTGTACAAAATTTTCATTGCAATTGTTTAGTACCTTTCAAAATAGCATCTACAGTAGCCTTAATGATTGGATAGGCAATAGGTGAAGACGTGAGTAGAGGATGGGTTCCAATCTGTAATGTGTCAATCTCTATATCTTTGAGACCTTTTTGGATCATAACCGATAAAATATTAGTCATTTCCCCTACGCTTTTTCCCCCAGCTATCTGACCGCCAAGAAGTGTGTGAGAATAAGGTGAGGAAAAGATGAGTTTTACTTTTAATTTAGATGCATCTTTGATTTTTCCAGGGTGCCTATCAACTGCCTCCGCATTGCCCACTACATAGCCAAAACCAAGACGCTTCGCTTTTTTTTCAGTTAAACCAGACTCGCCTAATGATAGGTTGCCAAACCGAGTGGAGAAAGTACCCAGTGTCCCCTTGAATTCACGGACAACTTTTAGATTATAAAGATTTGAACCTGCCAATCTACCTTCCGCCATTGCTGTTGAGGCAAGCATAAGCTTCATTGCATCTCTTGAGAAAAATTCTTTTTTCTCAGCGCAATCTCCAACAGCAAAGACATTCTGGTTAGAAGTACGCAGATATTCGTTCACCCAAATAGCTCCACTTTCCCCGATTCTAAGCCCTAGTTTTTCTGCTAACTCAATATTTGGTTTATAGCCAACAGAAATTATCACCATGTCAGCATTCAATTTAGTTTTATCATCTAAAACAACTGAAGATAACTGGTTTTTTCCCTGAATTCCTTCAACCTTTTTACCAGTGATAATGTCTGCACCTAGATTTCTCATCTCATCTTCTGCCAATTCACAAAACTCATCATCGAAAGCAAAACCGAGACAATGCTCCGCTACTTCTACAATAGTGACTTTTTTATCCAGTTTTAGCAACTCATCAGCCACTTCAAAACCAATGAATCCACCACCAACAATAACTATATCATTTACATCTTTTAGTTTCCTTTTGAATTCCTTAAGAAAATCAAAATCTTTCTTTATGGTGTATACACCATCTAGCTTTGCTCCTATAATAGGCAGGGATTTTGACCTTGAACCTGTTGCTAATACTAGCTTTTCATACTCAATTTTTTTTCCTGTAGCTGTTACAGCCTTTCCCCCTTGAAAATCTATAACATCATCTACCATGATGTCTATGTTGTTGTCAACGAGTGGTTTATCACTAAAAATATTATCCTCTGGTTTTTTAAGTGTTGATATAATGTAGGGTACCCCACAGGGAATAGTTGCGGTTTTGTTTTTTCTTATAAGCGTAATTTTTTTCTGGGGGTATATATTACGCGCTGAGAGTGCACAGGTAAAACCTGCAGGTCCTCCTCCAACAATCAATACATCAGTTTTCTCCATGATCTCATCAATCCTTTTTTCACTTTTTTACATTACTTTTCATTCTAAACCTTGACAAACTAGTCAGTATTCTACATGGTCTATTAATATGCTTTTATACTCTAACTGGTTATACAAAGTTAGCGGTGCTTTCTCCTACTTTCTATCTTTTTGTTTTCTTTAAAAGTTTGTCAATACCTTCTGCCGCTGTTTTTGCATCTGCAATCGCAGTAACAGCATCCAAATTAAGATTAACGATGTCACCACCGGCAAAGACTCTTGATATGCTTGTTTGCCCACCTTCATCGACTTTTACTTTCCTCCTTTCAGTAAACTCAAGCTTATCCATCAGTTGTTTTGGAATAAATGAAAAATCAGGTCCCT
>CAYLOF010000325.1:0-2357 GCA_964385215.1 uncultured Thermoplasmatales archaeon | reverse complement strand
TGTAGTAGTTTTCAACTGAACGGTCATAGGGATCTGGCATTGAATCTCCACTGTATGCAATTATACAGATTTTCTCTTCATCAACCGTTAGAGTAAGATCAAAATACTGGAAGTCACCAGCTATAAAAACAGGGTTATTGGAAGATATATGTTGTCCTTCAGAATTGGTCCTTTCAACTATATTTGCCTGTGAAGAAGTTATGCCAGAGAGTAAAAATGGTATGAAAATTAGAATAGTTATTGCTAACGCCTTTAGTGAAATAGCCCTGATTGGCAACCCATCTCTTGAATGCATCCTAATAATAGGTATCATTTAGAAATATAAATATTTTACCTGCTCTAGGCACCACGAGAAGAATATTCTAAGGAAATAATCATTCTTGTACAAATCTCCTAAATATCAAGGAACAGGAAGGGAAAAATAACAAGAGGGAAAATCCTAGGCTTCCTTCCTCTTTTCTAACATGATCCATTTTTTACTTAGTCTTTTACCTTTTTAAATACTGAAAACTCAGCTTCTTTACCATTAAAACTTGTCAGTTCGGTACTAATCTTTACAGTTATTTTATTATTCTCTTTGGTCAAAAATACAGTTTCATATGAAGATTGACTGGCACCCCGCAATTTATCCGAATAGTGCTTCTTGATTCCTGCAAGCCCCTCAGGAACAACAAAATCAAGTAAATTTCTGTCAACGATCTCCTCAATTTTGTAGCCAATTAGCTCTGCAAAAGAATTGTTAATTTGTTTAAATGTTCCTCTCCGAATGATGGCAGCACATTCAGATATTTCATCTAAAATTTCGCAGTACTCTTTGCCTTCTTTATTTTTTTCATCACTAGAAATCGTTTTGTCACTAATCCATGTAGATAAATTGCGATAACTTTCTTTATGCGTGGAAGAAACTAATTGCTCTCTGAAAGATTTCTCCTTTTCAACTAAATTCTTTCTTCTCTTTTCAATCTCTTCTTCCAGTTTCGATAGTTTGTTTACTTTTCGTTCAAGTTCTTCTAACATATTACGTGCCCCCTCAAGATTATCTCTTGGCACATCTCCCAGTTCAAAGGACAGTTCCTTTTTCGTTGATAAATTTTTATCAGCATTGCTTCCAATATTGTTACCTGCTTTTTCTTCTTTGGAAATCACCAGGTTGGGTTTATCTAGAGTTTTATTTTTTCCTTTTTTCGCACGTCCACCGTTTGTTCGTTTAACATTTTTGATTAATGAAAATAATGGACTAATAGCAGGAAAGGATAAACGAGGGCGTTTATAAACTGTTGAAAGTGGAGTAACTTGAGGCTGAGGCAGTGCAATGACAGGTTTTTTCTCTGAGATTTTTGATTCCGCCAGCCCTTTCTTGGAAGAAATCAAGACATCTGTAGATATTAAAATGTTTTTATGATCTATAAGAATAACAAGTAGTAAACATCCAAAAACTAGATAGTGGAAAAGATTAGAAATAGCAAGTTCTTTAGTAGTAATTGCAAACCCTACGCCACCCAACATTATTGCTGTAGGTAGAAAGGAGTACATTAGATTCTTTCTAGTAGCCTTCACGTGAAGATATGCATTAAAAATAATGAAAATGAGGGATAAAAACAGTAACTGTAGATTATTTAACCCAGACAGAAGATAAAAGGGAGTTAATTCAAACATGAATGTTGGTTCATATGCAGCTCTGAAAAAAAATATAAAAAGAAATTTAATAGAAATAAAAATCGAGAAAAATACGAAAAACCAGAATGGAAAAAACCAGATAATACTGCTAATCTTTTTCATAATACGCTCTTTTTATTTTTGTTCCTTTTACCAAATTTATTAATAAAATAGATGGTCCCGATTATTCCCAAAATTACTGCTATTAAATCCAAAAAGTATGGAGGTATTATTATCGGAATATTTAATCCAGGAATTATAATCACGTCGATACTTCTCATCGCTTCATCAATATTGTAATCGATATGTGCTTGTGTAGTTAATCCTTCAAAATCACTGGCAAGAATGTTTAAACGTGTGAATCCCGTACTATGAAAAACAAATAGTAATTCGAGGTTGCATCTGTCAGCAACTGTTTCCGTTCCATCGGAATGATAAAATGAGCATTTTTCTTTTACCAGTAATTTTTTTTCTCCCGATGTCTCGCTGAATTCATTTAATTTCTCATAAGATTCCGTGTTTGAATATTGCTTAAAAATAAATTCAGCTGATTCCATACCGTAGTTCTCTAAAGACACGTTAACGATATATATATCCTCCCAGGAATTATAATCTGAAATATTGAGATATACCCTTATAAAATTGTCCTGTTGCACCACACGTATTATGCCAAATTTTGGTGAAACGTTCAGCACCCCTAC
>CAYLOF010000324.1:0-2359 GCA_964385215.1 uncultured Thermoplasmatales archaeon | reverse complement strand
TGGCAACCTGATTAACTTCCATTTCATTCATGTCCTTTACTTTTGCTATATTGCCAGGGCTGTGGGGTGTCGCAGTAAGCGGTTCGATATCATTAAGGTCAAGGTCTACAACACGTTCATATCCTGCATCAGGATCTGCTTTTAATTCCACCCACTGATCTCCTCTTTCCTGCGCTTCGAGGAAATTCTTTGTTTCCTTATCGCTTGGGAAAACAGAAGTGGTTACACCACACTCTGCGCCCATGTTCGTTATAGTTGCTCTTTCCGGTACCGTAAGAGTTTTAACGCCTTCACCACCGTATTCAAATACTCTTCCCACGTTGCCATGAGTTGTAAACATCTCCAACACCTTTAGTACAACATCTTTAGCACTTGCCCATGGCTTCAATTTGCCTTTAAGATTGATTTTTACAACCTTTGGACATGTCATGCGGAAAGGCTCACCTGCCATGGCTGCTGCAACATCTAGTCCACCGGCGCCAATGGCTATCATCCCGATGCCACCGCCTGTAGGAGTATGTGAATCAGATCCAAGCAATGTCTTACCAGGTCTGCCAAATCGCTCTAAATGAAGTTGATGACATATCCCGTTTCCAGCACGAGAGTAATATATTCCATACTTTTTTGCTATTGTTTGGAGATACTTGTGATCATCTGCGTTCTCAAAACCTATCTGAACTGTATTGTGATCTACATAGCTAACTGACAACTCTGTCTTGACATTTGGAACATCCATGGCTTCAAATTGAAGATATGCCATAGTTCCAGTTGCGTCCTGAGTCAAAGTTTGATCAATTTTAACGCCGATTTCTTCTCCAGGTTTATACTTACCTTCTACAATATGCTCTTCTAAAATCTTTTGAACTATACTTTTTCCCATATGAATAGACCTCCCCTAATTGCTTTGATTTTAAACTTTGTAGGGTATTAAGGCATATATAGGATTACTACTTAAATTATTTGCAGATTTCCCTTTGAAATAACACGGTGAAAAAGTACTTATATGGTAAATATATTCCAGGCAATCCCTAATATATAATGTGGGGGGAAAAATAAAATGTTAATGATAGCGAGATTGTACCCAAAAACCGACATAAGCAGAGTTTGGAATTATGTCGAAAATAAAATGAAAGAGGATATGTCTGAGACGGCTACCCCGCTGTATGCCACTCAGTCAGAAGGAATGATGAATGTTGGAATAATTTTTGATGTAGATGAACCAGATGGCATCACCAAATTTATCACAGAAGACATCGTCAAATGTGATGAAATTCACCATACGAAAACGATATCACTTATGAAACCGATCTTTTTCCCAATTCCAAAAAAGAAACCAGAAAATATCCAGAGATACTTAATCCGCATCTATACTCATCCACAACATTACAAAAAAATATATGATCAACTAGTTGACCATAGGTATTCATTCAATCTCTTCCCAATTTACGTTTCGTATTCTCTCGGGGATGAAGATATCCTTATGAACGTTGCTGCTGATTCCAAAGAAACGGTTAGCAAGTTTCTCAGAGAACATGTTCGAACGTTGGATGGTGTCAATCAATCTACATTCTACCCGGTTTATAAATCTAAAAGGTTTGCATCCCTTGAAGAACTGATAAAAACAGAAGGAAAATACACCTTTAAAAAAATAAGGGGAATGTCTGAGGATGAAGTTGATCTTGAGTTTGATTGGGTTGAAAATTTCAAAGAGTATGCAATGCTTACAGGTGCACTTCCGGGAGATATCTAGGGGGAATAGATTTATTTGAACACATGGGAAAGTATTGAAAAGAATTATTGAAAATGTAAAAGAAGGTGAAAATATGGCGGAGGAAAATATCTCGGTATTACTGGACGAAAAGCGTGTTTTTAAGCCCAAAGAAGATTTTGTAAATCAAACAAATGTTAAGCAATGGATGAAGAAGCACGATATAACGGACATTGACGAGCTTTATAAGAAAGCCGAGAATTCGGAATGGTTCTGGGAAGAGATTTCAAAAGAGCTTGTTGAATGGTACGAACCTTACAAGAAAGTTGTGGAGTGGGATGCTCCATGGGCTAAATGGTTTGTAGGCGCTAAGTATAACATAGTGCATGATGCACTTGATAAACATGCTAAATCCTGGCGTAAAAACAAAGTTGCATTTATTTTTGAAGGCGAGCCAGGTGATGTACGAAAATTAACCTATAACGATCTTTACATTGAAGTAAATAAGCTTGCCAATTCTCTGAAAAAACTAGGTGTGAAAAAAGGAGATCGTGTGGGTATTTACATGCCAATGCTTCCTGAATTGCCTATTGCTATGCTTGCTTGTGCTAAGATAGGTGCCATCCATTCTGTTGTGTTCTCTGGTTTCAG
>CAYLOF010000323.1:0-2361 GCA_964385215.1 uncultured Thermoplasmatales archaeon | reverse complement strand
GAATGGATTGCCATTGATTAATAGTTGTTCATGCTAAAACGCAAAACTCCAGTTAGTTTATTTAGAACAACAGGAACTGTTTATTTAATTGGGGCAATTACAACTATTATTTTGATAGGTTTTATAATTTTATTCGTTGGAAGAATAATTGAAGTAATTGCTTATTTCTCCTTACCAGACGAACTTCCAACAGGCGACATAAAAGAAAAAAGCAAGATGATGTCCTGATTGTCATAGAATAATTACTGAATATGCAGTTTCATGTCCCTATTGTAGTAAAAGGCTGTCATGATCTAATCTTTCTACCATAAATCACCCCAACATCATAATCAGCAATTAAACACATTTATTAAGATATTGATGTTTTAGTAAGTTGTTGAGATATTTATGGCGATAATGGCAGAAAAAACATGGGAGAAACATGCTAATCCTTGGAGTGGATGGACAAGGATGATTACCTATCCTCTGTTATATCTTCCTTTTTGGTTTCTCAGTGATTTTTTAAATGAACCTTCTGCAAATTTGTTTATGCCTGTGGGACTTTTCTTCGTTATTATTTGGTTTGTAATCAACCCCATAATATTTCCAAAACCAAAAAGTTATGATAATTGGATGAGTAAAGGAGTTTTTGGGGAGAAACTATGGACTGTAAATAAGAGATACAAAGATATCAACATCATATTTACTATAATTCCTGCTCCCTTTTTTGTAATTGCACTTTATACTACATACATGAATTTGTTTTGGGAGACAATGTTTTTTGCATCTGTTCCCTTTTTGTTTAAACTTTGGTTCCTGGATAGAATGGTTTTTTACTATGAAGCAAATAAAGATAAACTTTGATTTTAAAAACGCCATCTATCAACATCATAATCAGCAAGTAATAATGTTAATTTTTAACGCTCACATAATGATTTTAACCACATAGAAGTTGCCATGTCTTTCTTGAGAAAGATGTTTTTTCGCTGTCTTATAAACAGGGAACTTTGCTTTGTGAATTAAAAATCTAACAAAAAACACTAAAAACAAAGTGAGTTTACAAGCTGTGTGCCAAAGAGGATTTTCTATTTCATAATAGTGCTATCTGCAATTTTGATGTGGTCTTTCTCGTTTCCACTCATCAAAATAGCTTTAGACAATGATATTCCACCAATCACTCTTGCAGCATTGAGAACTATTGTTTTTATTCCGATACTAGCCTTCCTTTTAATAAAAAATGGGAAAAATTGTATACCAACTACTAGATATGATTGGTTGATTTTAATTGGTATAGGAATATTTGCTATCATTTTACCTGGTATTTTGCAGAACGTTGGGATGATGTATACTACTGCATCGGTAAGTAGCATAATACAAGCTTCTGGTCCAATATTTACTATAGTACTCGCCATTTTTATTCTTGGAGAATCTACAGATGTAAAAAAAATTGTAGGTGCAATTATTGCATTAATAAGTACAATATTTTTAGTGGCAAGCATAAACGGAGATTTTTCTCTCGTGGGAGCAGCAGTTTATGGAAACTCCTTAATTCTACTTTCAAGCATATCCTACGCCATTTCCAGCATTATAACGAAAAAAGGCCTTGGAAGTATAAAACCTCTTCAGATGCTAGGATTCAGTACACTCATAGGCTTTATAGCATTAAGTATAACCTCGATTCTAGAAGAGCCTCTAGATATTATCAATAATCTTTCAACTGAAACATGGGTTGTAGTATTACTATTAACTCTTTTCCCAAGTTTTATAGCTCTATTACTTTGGTATGAAGCCTTGGCAAATGCGGAAATCTCGCGTCTCATAGTGTTTGTGTATTTAATGCCAGTTTTTTCCGTCATATTTTCTTATATTCTTCTAGGAGAGGTAATATCTATACAAACCATGGTATTTGCTACCCTAATAATAGGTGGTGTGGCCTTAGCACAAAAAGATTCCATTAGGTTACAATAATCTACCGTTATCATAAACGAAAAGTTATCATTTTCACATCCATCAGACAAAATAACCCTGCTATAATCTGTATTAATTTTTCAAAATCAGAGCTTTTCTTCTACAGTAAATAATGCTAACCATTAACATTATATTCACCTAACCCCTTACTAAATTATGGCTAAACAAAAACTAACACTCAGCATAGATAAAGAGATAATAACTCAAGCCAAAAAACAACAAATCAATCTCAGCAGTTTTCTTGAAATCCGTTTAATAGATCACTTGTCTGATAAGGAGAAATGCTCCCGTCGGGATTCGAACCCGAGTAGCTGGCTCGAAAGGCCAGAATGATGAATTTCAAAAAAACAAACCAAATCTTTAGAAAAAATTGCAGATATGTTGAGCATACATATCTGCTAAATGCTATGTTTT
>CAYLOF010000322.1:0-2374 GCA_964385215.1 uncultured Thermoplasmatales archaeon | reverse complement strand
GTTTTTGCTTAGTACCCATATAACGAAGGGGTGACACATGTCTTTGGTTTGCACAAAAATCTAAATCCACTGATAACCGATATGTTGCTGGTATGCGAAGAAGGTTTAATGCTGTTCCACCATATAACGATAATCGTTTTCTTAGAAAGGGAGTCTGTCCAATTTTAACAAGAATATCAGAAAGATGGCTAATTTTTTCAATAGTGTCAACTGGAAAATTTTCTAAATTCATCAGCGTAACCCTTCAAGTAATGTTTCAAATTTTCTTGGAACATAAAGATTCCATTCTCTTTTATAATTTGATGATGTGGTTTTAATGAGATATCGAGGGTTTGATCCGATTTTGTTTCTAATCCTCTCGAAATCATCATCAGTAATATCGCCATAGTATGCTGAGGTGTTTTGCATTAACTGAAGGATGAAACCCGTGGACCGATAGAGAACATCTTTATCATAAAGATCTAATGTTTGAAGTATTCCTTCAATGGTAACATTGCCCAGGCTTTGAAGACTTTTCAATACTTCTTCATATCCGCCACAAATATCCTGATGATCGATGCAATCAACAAAGGTTCTAGAAGGAGATGATATCTTAATTGTATTCCCGGCATGTTTGAGTTTTTGTATCTCGGTTGTAATGTCTTCTACAGTTCTTACAACAGGTTTATATTCAATGTTTTCAAAAACAAATGGTTGAAATGAGGAGTTTCTCGTAACGGCGACATGTACTGTGTTAAATTCAGAATAGGCACATCCATACAATTCTAACGCTGCATGATAGCCAATGTAATAACGCGATCTAATCTTTGAAGCAAGAAGATATCGATCTATTTCAAATTGTTCAGTATTATAGACGTTCACCGCTGCATACATCCCTCGCGTGATTCGTTTGAATTTTCCTTCAAAAAGTAGGCGAGCGATGAATTTCTTGTAAAGGTATTTATACTCTACATTAAGCTCATTATATGCAAATTGTTTAAGGTCCTCCACAGTGATAACTTTCTTTTCCAAACCATATTTATAGATATTATCCATTATTGTCATAGTTAATCTATCGCCCATCATTTTTTAACTTTTACAATTACAGTATCCCCTTTTATGGGATATAAACGTTGTGGTTTAAAAAAATATTCTAAATTTCATAGAAAGAAAAAGAAAAGGTTTAGTTAGAAAAAACTGAATTTGAAGAAACTGTAAAACCGATTAGAAGAAAAATCAGGAAACTTGGAATAACTAAAAAAGATGTTGATTCTGCAGTTAAAAAGGTCCGGAAATTTTAATGAGAATTGTTGTTGATATGAATGTACTTGCTTCTGGATTTTTTTGGGAAAGTGGTATCGTGGGTCTCAGGTACTGAAAATGTTAGGTCTCGCATTCTGCAAAAGAAATGGGTCTCGGATATTGAAAATGGCTTCAGGAGAGAATTATATTTTAGGTCTCATATATTGCAAGGGACTAAAGGGGATTTATGAGGTGGGTTTTTGAAAGGAACTAAGGATATGTTTAAAATGATGAATTACAGGAGAAATAAGTTGATAGTAGGTCTTGAATTCTGAAAAAGTTTTTAGGGGTGTGTAGGTCACGTATACTGCAATGGGCTGAAAGGATCATGGATTTTACAAAGAAATGGTGCGGGTTGGACTTTTTCATTTTGGTATTTTTGGAAAGTAGTTTTAAATAACAGAAAACAGGAGATCGTATGCTGTGGTGATGAAATGCACAGATATGTTACTCATTATAAACGGACGTATACGGTTGAGGTTATTGCAAAATTAATCATAATACTTGTGATTGTTGCAGAGGTTGGTTGCCTGGAAATCAGTATAAAAAGTTGTGTCTTACACTATAATTCACGAACATCTAAACTTTCTTCAACTCTGAGTTCACCATTACCCTAAACGTTTCATATGTATGAAACCATCCCTTTTTGATAGAAGTCTAGAGCGAAAAGAAGTAAGCAAACTTTATTGGCAAGTAGAGATAGAAATCAGTACAAAGGTATTGTTTTAATAATGAGTTTATCATTTCGGAAATTCAGCGACAGGGAGATGATAATCATATGGTAGACATAAAGGTGGTAAATATTGTAGCATCTGCGACATTCGCTGAGAAATTAGACTTAGACATAATAGCGCAATCATTAGAGGAAACTGAATATGAGCCTGAACAATTTCCTGGGTTGGTCCTTAGAGTAAGCAATCCGAAGACAGCTACACTCCTTTTTACAAGCGGTAAGGCTAACATCACTGGTGCGAAGAGTGTTGAGGACGCGCACAAGGTTGTTGCAATAGTAGCTGAAAAATTAAGGAAGATAGGAGCAGATGTGTTTAAGAATAAGGATATTAAGGTAGTTGTTCAGAATATGGTTGCTACA
>CAYLOF010000321.1:0-2380 GCA_964385215.1 uncultured Thermoplasmatales archaeon | reverse complement strand
AGAGCTGTTGCCATGGCATATGCAGCAATTACCGGCGCAACGGTCAAAATAGTTTTTAATCATGATGGTGCTATAGATGCTGCCGTAAAGGAAGCGGCACCAGTATTGGAGTGAGAGTATGGAAAGAATGGATAACAATGCAGCACAGGGAAGCAATCTTTTACTGCTTATGGTTTTTATGATGATTATAATGTTTCTCATGCCCACTTTTGGACCGATACTTGGTATATATTTCGGAGCGATTTTAGAGCCAGCAATAGGTTTTAATGGAAATTATCCTTTGCTAACTTTGTTTTTTTCGGGTCTAATCGTGGTGACTCTTTCTTCAGTGCTTACAAATTTTTTCACTGATTGGATAAAAATGGGCAAATCTCAAGAGATGTCAAAGACATTCCAAAAAGAGCTAACAAAGGCACGTAAGGAGGGTAACACCAACAAAGTAAATAAACTTATGAAGATGCAACCGCAAATTATGAAACAGCAAACTGACGCATCTAGCGGAATGATGAAGCCGATGGTGTTTTTGATTATATTCATCTGGCCAATTTTCATGTGGCTTAGAGCCTTTCTTGGAGACTTGCCATACCATTACTTTACAGTGCCTTGGGGAGGAGGTGTTTCTCTTTACTATAAACCTTTTCTAATGCAAGCATGGTTATGGCTTTATCTGATATCCTCCATGGTATTTGGGCAGTTAATCAGGCAGGGCCTTAAGGTAATTAGCTGGTCAGAGCAGTGGAAAGAAACAAAAGCAAAAATAATGCCTTTTTCAAAGTAATTTGACTTATGGTAACAATCACGATAAGTGGCACTCCAGGAAGTGGAAAAAGTACAGTTGGAAAACTTCTAAAGAAAAAGCTTGAAACAAGGTATGTTTATTCTGGCAAAATTTTTCGAGAAACTGCAAAGAAGTATGATATGTCTCTAGAGGAATTTGGAAAATATTGTGAGAATAACAAAGAAATTGACCAGGAATTAGACAGACGCCAACTTGAAATATTGCAAAAGGGAGATGTAATTTTAGAGGGGAGACTTGCCGGATGGATTGCGCATCGTAACAAAATATCTGCCCTAAAAATAATGCTGGATGCAGATCTAGAAACAAGGGCCAAACGCATTGTAAAACGTGAAGAAGGAGATACAAAAAAAAGAAAAAAAGAGATTCTTAACAGAGAGAAAAGCGAAGCGAAGCGATATAAAAACTATTACAATATTAATCTTAAGGACACATCCATCTACGATCTCGTTATCGATTCTACAGATAAAACACCTGAAGAAATTGTAGAGATAATACTCGAAAAAATTGATAGGTAAGCATTTTTTATATAGTAGTTATCATTCTGTTGCATTGAAATGAGCAGCCAAAAACACATATTACCTTCTGATAAAAAACGTACACGACTTATCAAAGTCCAAGCTAAAACCAACCCAAATTATGGTAAATCTCCAGATGAACGTAGTGTTGAAGAGCTACTCGATAATAGCATGATTAACTTGGATAAACCATGCGGCCCTACGTCACATCAGATTGATGCCTGGATCAGAGGAATACTGGGAGTCGATAAGGTAGGACATGGCGGTACACTAGACCCCAATGCAATAGGAGTTTTGCCTATTGGCATAGGCAATGCCACACGAGCCCTACAGGTCCTTCTGTTGGCAGGTAAGGAATATGTTGGCATTATGAAACTTCACAAAAGCGTTAATAAAAACAAAATTTTAGATGCTTGTAACAGTTTCGTAGGGGATATTTTTCAGATTCCTCCAGTCAGATCCGCAGTTAAAAGAGTGAAAAGAAAGCGTCGAATCTATTATTTAGATGTTCTTGAGATTAAAGACAGAGAAGTGCTGTTTCGTGTTGGGTGTGAAGCAGGCACGTATGTTAGAACTTTGTGTGTCGACATTGGTAAAAAGCTTGGTTGTGGCGCCCATCTTTCAGAACTCAAGCGTACAAGAGCTGGAAATCTAAGAGAAGAAGATTCAGTAATATTACATGACGTGAAAGATGCCTATGTTTTTTGGAAGGAAGAAAAAAATGAAGAAGAGTTTCGCTCAAAGATTCTTCCCATGGAAAGATTGCTTGATCATTTACCAAAAATCATTATTCGTGATTCTGCTGTAGATGCACTTTGTCACGGAGCAAATCTAGCAATACCAGGAGTCGTAGAAATCGACACAGATATCAAAAAAGGAGACATGGTTGCCATTTTAACACTGAAGGGCGAAGGAGTTGCATTAGTAAATGCTCTTGTGAGCACAGAAGAGATGATTCAAAAAGATACGGGAATGTGTGCAGATATCGAAAGAGTCTTAATGAACAAGGGAACATATCCTTCTATCTGGAAAAAGTCTTAAAGGAGAGGTTTATTCCCTGTATTTG
>CAYLOF010000320.1:0-2385 GCA_964385215.1 uncultured Thermoplasmatales archaeon | reverse complement strand
AACCATAGTTAATAGGGCGACATAAATCGGAAGGTTATTCAAAGTATTCTGTATACACCTGCAGTAGCAACGGGGAAGTTCGGTATGTCAAATCTAGATAGACGAGAGAAAATTAAAAGTTATTCCTACTTATTCGTCTTTTTGCTCCTAGTATGGCTCCTACTTGCTTCCAGTTTTCAGTTGCAAGAGATTATAACTGGTCTTTCGGTAAGTTTAATTCTTTCCTTGTTTTTGGGTCATTATTACCTCAAGTTGGGATTGCCACCGTTGAACATAAAACGATTCATATTTTTCTTGGCATATATAGGTGTGCTTTTCTGGGGAATAATAAAGGCGAATTTTGATGTTGCCTATAGGGTAGTTCACCCCAAGATGCCAATAAAACCGGGAATCGTGGTCGTCAAAACAGGTTTGAAACAGGACATTGCAAAGATGATTTTAGCAAACTCCATCACACTAACACCAGGAACGTTTACGTTAGATATCCTAGGTGACTATCTACTTGTACATTGGATAAATGTAAAAACTGAGGACATGGATGAGGCGAGTGAAATCATTGGGGGAAAATTCGAGAAGTATTTGAGCATAGTGTTCGCGTAAGTGGAGTGATGTTATGGATATTGTATCTGGAGGAGGATTGAACCATGATTGAAAACGTTTTTCTTATAATCATAGGGATTGCCATCATCATGTGTCTTTTGAGAATGATGCTGGGCCCTACTACCCCAGACAGAGCAGTAGCATTGGATACCGCATCCACAATTATCACTGCTCTGTTAGTACTGCTGGGATTCATGTTCAAAAGAGATATATATCTAGATGTTGCTTTGGTCTATGGAATTTTAACATTTATAGGTACAGTAATTATCGCAAGATATCTGGAGGGAGGTATTTAAATGTGGGTAGGATTTATTGTTACTGGGGTCGGTGTGATATTTCTCTTCTTAGGAGCACTGGGAATACTTAGATTACCCGATGTATACAACAGACTTCAAGCAGGCACGAAATGTACTACTTTGGGGGCTTTCTTTACAATTGTCGGTGTGGGGATAATAGAGCCAGGTTGGTTCTGGAAGGCTTTACTTATCGCTATGTTTATTCTTATATCCAGCCCAATCTCCAGTCATGCCTTAGGACGGGCAAGTTGCAAGATTGGGATTCCCCTGTGCAAACAAAGCGTTGTGGATAAGAGCAAGGAATTTGACGAGTGTGGGAGGAAAGAAAAATGATCATTGTTTATGTTTTAGTAGCTGTAATGCTTGTTGCATCGATTGCAGCATACCTCTTCAAAGATTTAGTAAATGCCGTTATAGCTGCAGGTCTGATGAGTTTAATGACATCTATCCTTTTCTACTTCTTACAGGCACCTGATGTAGCCATGGCAGAGGCAGCTGTTGGCGCAGCATTAGTGCCGGCGATATTTATTATTGCTATCAAAAGGACGGGGAGGTATGAAGAGTGAGAAGGATAATTGGTATAGTTTTACTGGCAATTGTGGTACTAGGAATCACATTATCCTTAGCGGAGATTCCTTTTGGTACGCCCAAAACCCACGTAGGCGATTACTACGTCAACGAAGGGGTAAAGGAGACAGGAGCGGTCAACATTGTAACATCTGTAGTGCTAAATTATCGGGGTTTTGATACTCTAGGAGAAATCACGGTACTTTTTATCGCGACCATTGGACTGGGGGCTCTCCTTACAACTCACAAGGAAAGGAAGAAAAAGAGGAATGTAACACCGGCCAGTTTGGTTCTCTCGACCGGTTGCCGCTTTTTATTTCCCCTCCTGCTTGTATTTGCCATCTACATCATCTTTCATGGTCATCTCAGCCCTGGCGGTGGTTTCCAGGGAGGAGCAATTATTGCTTCTGCCTTTCTTCTAACCTACTTAGGTTGCAATAGGACAAGGGCAAACGAAAGGAGATATAAACTCATTGAGTCCTCTGGAGGACTTGTGTTTGTGATTGTAGGCGTACTCGGTTTGATTTTTGGTGGATACTTCTTGCTGAATTTCTTACCGAAGGGCACACCTTTCTCATTGTTCAGCGCCGGGATTATTCCAATCATCTACATTGCCATCGGACTTAAAGTAGGGTCGGAATTGGTCAGTGTTATTGATAATATGGTGGGGGAGAGCGTGTGATTTATTATATCGGTGCTTTTGGGCTCGTGTTTATCGGGCTTTACATAATGCTTACTAAACGTAACTTAATCAAGGTCCTCATTGGTCTTAACATCCTAGATACAGGGGTTAACCTATTTCTGATCTCCATTGGTTATGTTGGAAAAGGAACTGCCCCTATTTTTTCCAGAGGAAGCGAACAAGTTCTCATGGTCGATCCGGTCCCTCAGGCGTTGGTTCTAACAGCCATCGTTATCGGGG
>CAYLOF010000319.1:1250-2393 GCA_964385215.1 uncultured Thermoplasmatales archaeon | reverse complement strand
TAATAGTCGCAGCGATAATTCTATTTGCCATAGTTTTTATCTTTGTACTTATAGTGTTTTTCGCATTATTTTACTACATGGCAGAGAAAAAACCAGAGGTAACACCAGGCGAATACACGTTGGAAGAGGAGAAGTGGAAAAACGAGTAGCTGAAACGTATATTTTTCCCTTCTAATTTTTTCTTTTTTTCATTTATTTTTGGTGAAAGAATAGTTACTTCTGTGGGTAAAGAATAACCTTTATGGATTCCTGCGCCTGGGCAACCAATTTGAATCCTTTGGCTGCTTCAGAAAGGGAAAGTTTGTGACTTATCATATCTGCGACTGTTACTTTTTTAAATCTGATCATTTCAATTGCATCTGCAATATCTCTTGGACCGCCAGCATAGGTTGAAACCATTTTAACTCCCTTATTCCACAAATCAAACAATGGAAATGGTATTTCTACTCCTGGCTCAGTTGGTGCAAAGAAAAGAAGTGTACCACCACGATCAACCGAATTTATGGCTTGTTTTACTGCAGGTATTACACCTGTGCATAAAACAACAAGATCCGCAAGTCTCCCATCATTGTATTTCTTCACTTTTACTGGGACATTTTCCTTTGCATTTATGACTATATCAGCACCTAGTTTTTTTGCCATTTTTAACCGGTAATCATTGATATCGGTTGCTATGACTTTATTCGCACCTAATGCTCTAGCGAGTTTTATATGAAGTAAACCTGCAATACCGCTCCCAATTACAAGAACACTCTTTCCAAGTTTCATCTCTGCTATCCTCATTCCCCGCACAACACAGGCCAAAGGTTCAATAAACACACCTTCATCATATGTCATTTCTTTAGGTAAAATGAACGTACCTCGATCAACATTTATCTCTGGAACCCGCAGATATTCCGCAAAGCCACCTGGATAAAAATTTGTGGAATGAAGTGTGTCACAAAGAGTATGCTGGCCATCAAGGCAATATCTACATGTGTTACATGGAACATGATGGGAAACAAACACCTTATCGCCTACTTTGTATTTTTCAACGTTTTTCCCAACTTCAACAATATCTCCAGCAATTTCATGCCCGAGAACAAGAGGTGCCTTTTTAATGCGGTACCACTCCATAACATCGCTGCCGCAAATTCCACTTGC
>CAYLOF010000319.1:0-1150 GCA_964385215.1 uncultured Thermoplasmatales archaeon | reverse complement strand
TGATGTTGAATTGGTAGAAATTGAAGCTGTTAAAAAACCTAGTTTTTTAAAAGCAGGCAGGAGCGCTATGACACAAAAAGAACTGCCCATAACCAACACTGATGTTGATTTGAAAAAATATGATAAAATTCTTGTTGGATCACCAACTTGGGCAGGAAGGTCTACTCTACATATACGATCATTTTTTAACATAGCCGATAACTATGAGGGTAGAGAAGCCAGTGTTTTTTTCACATGCAGTGGCTCCATTGAAAAACCACAAACAGGCAAGGATATCAAGAATTACCTTGGAGAAATCGGCCTCAATGTAATTGATGAGATTTTATCGCTACAAATAAAAAGAGAGAAAATAAAAGACGGTGAGCAAGATATTGATGTTTTTATCAAGACAATAATGTCAAAATAAATCTTACATTGACCTTAGTCTTCTTATTCTTTCATCTATTGGAGGATGCGTAGCCCAGATTGAACCTTTTGATGATGCCGATCTTTTAAAAGGATTTGCAATGTAAAGAGGTGCCACAGTCTTTGATCCTTTTGGTTTTCCTTTAGGATGATCCGTTTTAATTTTTTCAAGAGCTTTTGCAAGTCCTTCAGGATTTCTTGTAAGATACGCACCGTTTGAATCGGCAAGATACTCTCTACGTCGTGAAATCATCAAATATGTAAGTCTGGAGAAAATTGGTGCCAATATTATAAAAAGAATAGCAATGACAAGAAGTATCGCATTGCCTTCATTTTTTCTTCCCCTTCCAGCACCGCCCCAGAGAAGTGAATAGAACAATATCTCAGAAATAAGAGCAATTGTCCCAACGACTGCAATGGTCACTGTTGCAATAAGAATATCATGATTTTTTATGTGGCTCATCTCATGGCCAATAACACCTTCAAGCTCATCTGTTTTTAATTTATGAAGCGCCCCAGTTGTTACACAAATAACCGATTTTTCGGGTTTTTTGCCTGTCGCAAACGCATTAATGTTTTCAGAGTCCTGTACATACACCTTTGGCGTTGGAAGCCCTGCAGCAATTGCCATTTCCTCAACCTTGTATATCAACAATTTCTCTTCACGGACCCTATGATTTGCTGGCCGAGCTTTCGCTGCGGACAAAACAGTTTGTACAGAGAAGGAATAAGTGATTCCTACATA
>CAYLOF010000318.1:0-2396 GCA_964385215.1 uncultured Thermoplasmatales archaeon | reverse complement strand
CTGCAAAAGCTGGGTTTATCGACGAAATTATGCAATCAGATTTGATATGGGAATGTATAGGTTGTTACAAATGCAGGGAGCGATGCCCCCAAAAGATGAGCCCTGTTGACTTAATGTATATCATTAAGAATTGGTCTGTTTCCTCTGGAAAACAATTGCCAGGCGACTACCCGAAAATACTCCAAGGAATACTGTCGACCGGCTATACTCAGAATCCTTTAGATGTTAGAGACAAAAAGAACAATACCTGGAACAGAGACTCTCTTGGACTACCCAAACTCAAAAGACCAATAGACCAAAAGAAATTCACCGAAGCAATATCTAAACTTGCAACGGAGGGGATAGGAGAAATATGAAAAAACTAGGATTATATCTAGGTTGCACAATACCAACAGAGCAGTACGGATACGAAATGAGTATTAGAGAAATAATGCCAGAATTTGATATAGAACTTGTTGACCTAGAAAATGCATCATGCTGTGGCGCCCCGCTCAAAAGCGTTAATTTAATTATGCAGATGTATCTCTCTGCAAGAAACATTGCCATATGTGAGTCAAAGGGTTTAGACATGTATACCCCCTGCCCACAATGTCATCTTTCTCTAACAGAAACAAAAAACCGCCTCAAAGATTCTGAAAAGTTGAGGGAAAAAATTGTCAAAGAACTCAGGGATTACGAAGGGTTGAAATACAAAGGAGATTTAAATATCTATCATACGGTGGATCTGTTTTATGATAAAATTGGTCTTGATGTTATTAAGAAAAAGGTGAAAAAACCCCTTGAATGGAACATAGCATGTCACTATGGCTGTCAGACTGTAAGATATAGTGATGCTGGAAGACCTGATGTGGCTGAACATCCTTCTAAAATGGAGGAAATCATCAAAGTATTGGGAGGTAAAACCCAGGATTACTCAGAGAAACTAAATTGTTGCGGTGCACCACTCATGATTACCCACAAAGAATCTGCACTTACCAAAGCTGGTGAGAAACTCAAAGCGATTCAGGATAGAAACTTTGACGCTACAGCTATAGTTTGCCCTTTTGGTGGCAGAATGCTAGACTCCAAACAGGAAAAAGCAGGTAGTACAATAGGAGAGAAACTGGATATGCCTGTGTTTTATCTGACTCAACTTATAGGCCTAGCAATGGACAAAGAGAAAAATAAGCTTGGGATAGATCTGAATCTAAGTTCCTCTAAAGTTTTGAGTTAAGAGATATATTTCAAAATGACGTAATTATATTCTAAAGCGGAATACATAACGACATATCTGCCTGCCAATTACCAAAAAATAGTTGGAAATATTTCGTATATGTACGAAATGTTGATTACGATATCTCTCCTCAGGTATACCCATTTAGCAGATTTTTGGGTTTAAAATCTCAATATCTTGTGATAAAAAAGAATTGCATTCCCTGAATTTGTTATTGTTTTATTTATGTTTGTGTTCTCAAATGGTAATATATTGTTGCATTATACTCCCCTGGTCGTTGACCAATTAGAATATTTACAGCCCATTCGGCATCACTTGTTGTTAAAATTGTACCATTGTTTTCTGCGAGAGTATATGATGCTGCACCGCCGTAGTAATATTGTGGATTGTTGCCATTGAAAAGGGTAAGTGGGCTCAGTTCTCCACCAGCAGTCAGTATCGATGTATTTTGTATTATGTAGCTAGGGTTTGATGTGTGTGTCAGATTGGTTACATTAACTGACAGGGAATAGTTACCATTTGACCGGGTTTCAATATTAATGTAACTCTGATTATATGCTGGACTATCTCCAGGATTACCAACTATTACTGGCCATCCTGCACTTACAACCTCTGTATAACTATAAATTCCAAATTCATCAATCGTTTCCCCAACTATGGGATTATCATAAGATTTGTAACCTGACTGGTCTTCCACTGTTATGTTGAAATTCCAAGACCATGTATCATTATAACCAGCAGTGGTATCCCAGGCACCATCACCCGGAGCATATCTAATTTGATATCCTGGTATGAAAGGAAACGTTATGTTATGACACTCAGTGTTTCCAGGACTACCACTCGAATCCGTTACATTTGTTTCTGTGCAATCCCCTGAACTAAAGGTTACTTCGTCATCTGGCCACAGCATGTTGTAGCTTGCAGTTCCTGTGGTATTTTCATATTGCAAGTAAAGATTCGTGTTTCCACCGGATGTTTGATTGTATGTATTGCCTTCGCTACCATTGTCAAACCAGGCTGTGATGTTTATATAGTCTATATCAGCCCATCCTTGATCACTACTGATATTGACGATGAATCTATATTCAGCACTGTTGTTCACATCTATCTGATTGTTTAGTTTAGATACCCATGTTCCTGATTGATTATACTGGAAATCATACCAGTTGATCCTAGGTTGTAG
>CAYLOF010000317.1:0-2403 GCA_964385215.1 uncultured Thermoplasmatales archaeon | reverse complement strand
TGTCTTGGCCCAATTACCAGAGCAGGATGCAATGCTATCTGCCCTACAAATGGCACTGCCTGCGAAGGATGCAGAGGCATTCTAAAAAAACCACAAGTTGAATGTGTTATGGATATATTAAAAAGATATAACTTGACATATGAGGAGATGAAACGCCGTTCTACAATGTTTAACATGTCGACTTTTAGCGCCAAAGATGAAATGGCTATGGCAAGGGGGAGTAAAGATGAGTAATACCTTTGCTATTAACGTGGAGCACGTTACTCGTGTTGAGGGCCATGGTAACATCGTTCTTGATGTAAAGAAAGGTAAAATCGAGAAATTGCAGTGGCAGGTTTCTGAAGCTCCTCGATTCTTTGAGGCTATGTTACAAGGGCGAAATTATGATGAACTTCGTTCCATTACTTCTAGGATTTGTGGAATTTGTTCCATCGGTCATTCCCTTGCCTCACTAAAGGCAACTGAAGATGCATTAGGTATTGAAATTACTGAGCAGACACAAAAGCTTAGACGACTAGCAATTAACGCAGAAAACATGCAAAGCCACATTCTTCATGTGGGCTATCTTGCTGCTCCTGATTTATTTGGTGTGGGTAGCGTATTTCCACTTGTTGGAACAAAGAACACAGATGCATTATTAAAAATTGTAAGACTTCATCGTTTGTCCAATGAAATGTCGGATCTTGTTTGCGGTCGTACAGTGCATCCAATTAGACTTGTTGTTGGAGGTTTCTCTGCGACACCTACAGAGAGACAACTGTGTAATTTACGAGAGAGATTGGTAGAAGAAATCAAAACTACCAAGGAAGTTGCAGATGTTGTAAAAAGTGTTGCCGGTAATCTTCCGGATTTCACACGAGAAACAGAATATATTGGACTAACCTCTGATAAAGAATATGCATTATATGATGGAGTAATTACATCTACTGATACTGGTAAACATCTAGATTATAGGAATTATAAATCTGTTATTGAAGAATATATTGTTCCACAGTCCACTGCTAAATACGCTAAACATGCTCGTGAATCTTACATGGTTGGAGCATTGGCACGATTTAATCTCAATAGCAAGCAACTTCATCCAATTGCAAAAGAAGTTGCAAATATGTTTGGATTGAAGCCAATAACTTACAATCCATTCATGAACACTGTTGCACAGCTTGTTGAATTTGTTCATAACATTGAGGATTCTATAACATTGATCGATCAATTGCTGGATGATGGAGTTGATGGCGAAAAACCAGTAAAACCAGAGATAAAGGCAGGTCGAGGTGTTGGAATAGTTGAAGTTCCAAGAGGAATACTTGTTCATGAATACACGCTTAACAACAATGGAATATGTGAAAAGGCAAACTGTATCATTCCTACAAATCAGAATCATGCTAACATCCAGAAAGACATGGAAGAATTCGTACCACAAATTATTGATAAACCGGAAAAGGAGATCGAATTAAATCTGGAGATGCTAGTGAGAGCTTATGATCCATGTATTTCCTGTAGTACTCATTACCTAGATGTAAAATTTGCATAATATGAAAAGAATAGGTGTTATTGGTATAGGGAATCCCTTACGACGAGACGATGGTATTGGCATAGTTCTTTTGGAAAGACTTGTTGAGAGGAAAGATAAGCTACCAGCCGGCATAGAATATATTGATGGTGGAACTGGTGGAATGAATCTTCTTCACCTGCTAGCTCGTTTTGACATTGTGGTTTTAATCGATGCAGTAAAATTTTGTGAACATACTGGCAAATCAAAACTGTTTAAAGCGGAGGATGTTTACAGTAAAAAAATCCAGATAAAGACATCGACCCACGATTCGGATTTTCTAAAGATAATGCAGCTTTCAGAGGAACTTGGAGAAAGCCCAGATGAAGTGTATATCTTTGGGGTTCAACCGAAGGACACCTCCTATGGATCTAATCCTTCACCTGAGTTGCAACAAAAAATCGACTTGTTGCTAGATAATTTAATATGTGAAATCAAATCAATTTTAAACCCAAAAATCCGCTAAATGGTTATAACTGGTAAGAGATATCGTAATCAACATTTTGTTATCCTTGGCAGATATATCTTTGGTTACTACAACCAACATTTCGTACATCTACTAAATATTTCTAACTATTTTTTTGGTAATTGGCAGGCAGATATGTCGTTATGTATTTCGCTTTAGAATATAGCTAAGGCTGACCAACAACCTCATTCCATATAAAGGGGCAATTGAGAAGGCTGTATACAGGAAAACTGTACGTACAATCCTATGAGCAGAAGAGATGGTAACATCTCAGCTTGGCTCTATAATTTGCACCACATCTTCAAAAGTCCTAAAAACTAGGTGTTTGACTATAATGGGGTTTAAAGATATCCCGTTTTGAAATCTTTATTTCTCCATTTTCATCACT
>CAYLOF010000316.1:0-2425 GCA_964385215.1 uncultured Thermoplasmatales archaeon | reverse complement strand
GCCTTACGCTACCGCTTCAGTCCGCGCAGTATTCCCAGCCTAGAAATAAAATCAATTCAATGCCATAACCAGAACTTCCATATTGCAACATTAAAGACATTCCTGGTTCTAATAAATACAAAACTATTACTCCGACAAGCAAAGGAACAAAAAGACTTACAAATAACCCTGGTGAAAAACTTATTCTTCTGTATCTTTTCTTAAATAACTTATATTTTAAACCCTTTGACTTATATTTAATTTTAGAGCTAAAAGTTCTTTTAGGTTTTTTCTTTCTGTATTTTTCATGTTTTATCTTTTTTTCTTTTTCAACACTTGGTTTTTCATCATTTTTTTCGTTGAATAACCAATCTTTATTTGGGTTGTTTTTAGTCATATTATCTCTACTGATTTACTCATACATTTACTCATATTCTCATTTAATAAAAGTTATTGGAAATTGTGGATTTTCTGTTCTAATTCTGAATACAATTTTTCTTTCTTCCATTTATATACGCTCCATTTCAATTGTCATAAGATGTTTTTTTCATTTTCGTAACCTCTTTCAAATCTACAATTTCAATAATCGTATTTTCTATTGTGCTGTAATCTCTAATTCATAATCCTCAACATTTTCGAAATATTTGAAAGTCCCTGCTAATAAATTTGGTGAACGTATTTCAATAAAAAACTTCCCAGTATATGTATTAGGCAAATTGAAAACTCCAGTTTCTAATGCATCAATCGAAGAACCTAAATAATTACTACTAGAGTCATAAAGTTTTGCCGTTACCTTTACACTACTCAATTTTCTTCCTGCAACATTCTTTACCGTTCCAGATATCATATATATTAGCATACCAACATCATCATCACTTACATTGACTCCGTGATAAAATCCATTTTCAGTATGATGTATAGTATTGCCAAATGATGGATATGTATTCCATCTTGTTTCAACTGTGACATTATAAATTTCAACTAAATTTTCATAACCAGAAATATTATTAGATTGCTCCCAGAATTCATTACATCCACTCAATCCAACAACCAAAAGCAAAACAACTATTCCGATTACAATTAGATGTTTTTTCATATTCGTAGTCTCCCTTACAAATACCTAATCAGATATCACACTTAAAGGTTTGTTATCGCAGATATTAAAGAGTCTTAAACCTTTTACAGAGTATGTGTATGCTATCACTTTTAGATGCTAATTGTGGTATCTAGATGCTACTTGAGTTTGTATGAGGGGTAAGGTTAGGGTTATGCTACTTCTTTTTTACTATTTCCTTTCTTCTCTCCCGTTTGTAAACACTTATCTACAGTGAAGTAATCTAGAATAACTATGTGTTATAAAATATCTTTAATAATTATCACAACACTTCTCTTGTGTTGTTCGTTTGTAAATAATATATCTGCTGAAGACACCTATAAAATTGAGCATCCTCAGGGATTAAGCTCATTCATAATAGTAAATGAAGACTTTAGCATTGATATTAGATTTCATATAGTATATTCTAATGTATTAGGTGTGACAGGAATAGTTGAAAATTACTTTCCCATTCCTGATGTTGGTAGTAATGAATGGGTATTATTCTCTACAGGTTCTTATGGACTTGCTACGACTGTTAATGGTTCAATATTAGTAGTCACTGGTAGTATACCTCCTTATCAATCAAATGAGATAGTAATTACTAATCATATAAATAAATTGGATAATAACCCTGATGATGGCATATACAAAGTAGAGTATATGAGTATGATTTCAGAGTATCTAACTTACAATAAAGTTGAGGTGAGAATTCCTTTCAATAAAGGCTTTAATAATTTAGAACTACCATTGAAATATAATTTTCCACCAGACGATGATAAGAGGATTTCTGATAATTATGTTTTAAATTGGGATAATGCAGTAAATGAAATTAGATTTAATTATACTTATTCATTTAATCTGGTAGAGTTTGTAAACTCACATCCAATAATGTTTATAATATTTGGTGTTATAGTTGGAATTGTTTTTGATAGGATAATTATAAAGGCGTTTCCAAAAAATAAAGAAGATAAGAACCTTCGGCGAAAACACAAGGCTAAAAAGAAATAGGAAGAAGACAGGATGAGATATAACCTGTCTTCCCTCTAAGTAGTGAGTCTTATCTTCTAGGAAATGCTTTTGTCTTATTGAACTCTCAATTTCTTGGAGTTTCTCCTGTTGTAAGCTGAGTTTTTATTTCTTTTTCAAGCAAATCTAAAAACTCTTCCTCTTTTCCTTTTGGTATTGTAGCACCAGCAGCAATTTTATGGCCGCCACCTGCTCCATGTAATTCCTCAGCTGCATTATGCATTGCTGCTGACAAATCCAGGCCGTTTTCTACAAGCTCCTGAGTTCCGCGAGCAGATGCTTTTACTTCGCCTTTATCCTTATCTGCAAATCCAATGATTGGCA
>CAYLOF010000315.1:0-2427 GCA_964385215.1 uncultured Thermoplasmatales archaeon | reverse complement strand
GAAGGCGCGATGATATTAGAATTTTAGAAGTTACACCTGTTAACAGAAACCTACTCCCATACAAAATCGAAAAAATCATGAAGGAAAAACTACCACCACTTTTCTGATTATGAACGGTGCCCAGCACATTGAATGTATAACTGAAGGAAAAACAGAAATTTTAGTTTTTAAAAAGAAGAGTTCTAAGAAAGGCCCTGGTTCAAAGGACAAAGTACCTTTTTACAATCCAGCCATGGAATTGAACCGAGACCTATCTATTCCGATAAATCAATGGCTCATTGATAACAGTAATATTCATGTTGATATCTTAGATGGTCTTGCAGCATCTGGAATACGTGGGATCAGGCTGGCCAACGAGTTGGTAGGGGATTTTGATGTCATCATTAATGATTGGTCCATGGATGCATATGACTTGGTTCAAAGGAACATAAAACAATGCAAATTGAAAAACGCATTTGCAGCAAATAAAAACCTGAATACCTTGCTTTCTGATAGAAGATTTCATTATATCGATATTGATCCATTTGGCTCTCCAGCTTATTTTGTTGACTCTGCAATAAGAAGCATCTACAACGATGGAATCATTGCATGTACTGCAACTGATACTGCTACTCTCTGTGGCGTTTATCCAAAGGTTTGTCTAAGACGGTATGGTGTCCGATCTTTTCATTCTCCCGTTATGCATGAAACAGGGCTTCGGATATTACTTGGCTTTATATGTAGAGAAGCAACAAAATACGATAAGAGCATTGAACCTCTGATTTGCTATTCTACCGATCATTATTTTAGAGTCTACGTCAGAGTTAAAAAAGGCGTGGGTCGTGCCAATAAATCTGCTAGTAATATGAAATATGCAACTCCAAAAGAGCTGTTTTCATCTAGAGAAAATGCGGCAGATGTTGGGCCACTGTGGCTCGGTAAAATCGAAAATAAAAAAGTGATACATGAGTTGATATCTTATGTTCTTAATAAGAAGCTTAATACTAAAGGTGAGATTTTGAAACTCTTGGATCTATTAGAAAATGAAGCAGACGCCCCACCGTTTTTTTATACAACCGATAACATGGCCTCCTCACTGAAAACATCGACTCCCAGTATGAACCATATCTTTGAAAAACTAAAGGAAAAGGGATATGATGTTGCTAGGACATATTTTAGTCCTACTGGTTTTAAAACCAATGCTCCAAGAGACGAAATCGAAGAGATTTTTAAACAGGGAAAATAGAATGAATAAGTCAGAATCCACAAACGGGGAAAAAAACAAAAACAATTGAGAGTATACGGCGCTTGATAATAAGATGGGGGATCATTAAACTACCAGTCAAGAATTGAAAAAAAGAATCTCTGACAAGGGAATGTGAACATATGGGAGAAAAGTTAAGAATCGGTGTTTTAGCATCTGGTACTGGAACTGATCTGCAAAGCATTATTGATGCATCTGAAAAAGACATGATCAATGCAGATGTTGTAACAGTAATCAGTGATAACAAAGATGCTTTTGCTCTTAAAAGAGCTGAAAAACATAAAATAAAGGCATTCTTTGTCGATCCGACTGGTAAAAGCAGGGAAAAACATGAAGAAGAGCTAGGTGCAGCACTTATTGATAAAAATGTGAATCTTGTTGTTTGTGCAGGCTATATGAGAATACTTTCTCCCGCCTTTGTCAAGAAATGGTATGGTAAACTTATCAATATTCATCCAGCGCTACTTCCCTCGTTTAAAGGAGCAAATGGCCAAGGGGATGCTCTTGAATATGGCGTAAAAATCTCTGGTTGCACTACCCATTTTATGGATCATAAAACAGATCATGGCCCAATTATACTGCAAGCAGCTGTAAAAGTACTTCCTGGCGACGATAGAGACAAACTAGCAGCACGCATACTTGATGTTGAGCATCAGATTCTTCCCAGAACCATACAACTCTTTGCTGAAGGCAGATTGAAAATTGATGGTAGAAAAGTAAAGATTCTTGCAGGGGACTCATGGAAAGATAAATATGAAACAATACATTATGTGCTTTATCCTGAGGGTTATTGATTAGTGCAAGCTATGAATTTTGATGAGACATTAAACTGGCTTTATGATTTTCAGAAGTTTGGTATAAAACTTGGTTTAGAACGAATTAGTTATATTTCTAAGGAGCTTGGAAATCCGCATAAAAACTACAAAGTGATCCACGTAGGCGGTACAAATGGAAAAGGTTCTGTCTGCAAGTTTTTAGAATCAATATTAACTAGTGCAGGATATAAAGTTGGGATATATACCTCTCCACATTTACAACATATATCAGAGCGCATAATGATCGGTAATAAAAGAATTTCAGATGAAAAGTTAGTCTCTCTTGCACGCAATGTTACGCCTATTATCAACATGATGGTGAAAAACAACGACCCTCCTACTTTCTTTGAGATTATTACTGCTATGGCA
>CAYLOF010000314.1:0-2437 GCA_964385215.1 uncultured Thermoplasmatales archaeon | reverse complement strand
CTATTATTAGAACATCCTTTGAAGATCATTTAATTCAAAAAGGGAGGAAGTCAGGTTGAATAATTTACATCTTGAGAGTTCATTGATCAATGAACAAAGGGGTGAGAAGGGCCATAGTATTTCGCAATTCTCATCCCCACCTCACTACCTTCAGGATCATTCAAAATCTTTTAACTTGTCTCTAATAGCAACTTTCACAAATTCAGTAACAGAATTAAAACCTTGTTTTCCAATGGCTTTTTTTTCAATTTCATCAGTTAGGGATCTTGGAATTTTAAGGGACATGCTTTCTTTATCAGCCATCGAAGACGAGTATTGTAATATTGATTTATGTACTTTATGCGGAATATATGAGCGCTATAAGGCGACATGTATAAATAATACAGACCAGATGCCTCATATAATCCTCAATAATGGCTCTAATAGGAGCTTTATATGGAGAAATGGTGAGAGAGATGGGATATATGAGAGAGAACAAAATAACTAAAGACGATCGTTTTTTTGAGAACCGCTTTTCATATGGAGTAGTTGTAAGAGCAGATATCAATGACATCAATGAATTAAAGCAATATCTTGCTGAACATGGTTTTGTAATTTGTTATCAGAAGCTATCGACAAATAAGCTCTATATCAAGGAGGATTAGATGTCAAAACCAAAGGGGGATGCACGAAGGAAAAAAGAAGCAAAACACCCTAAAATTGTAGAAGCGGAACGGCAGAAAGAACTAGAACAAAAAAAGAAAACAATAGCAGAACAAGAACAGGAAACGCTTGAAAAAATCAAAGAAAAAATGCGAGATCCTAATCTTTTAGTTGATACCGTTAAAGAAGTACAAAAAGAGGTATCTGGCGAAGAGGATACGATAACCGCAGAGATTATCACGACATCGACTAGATTGGTAAAAAATGCGATACCTGAGAGTACAAACTTGCTTCTATCGGATAAAACAGGACTTGGTAAAGACTACATAACCAAAAAAACATTAGAGGTAATCATACCAGAAGATGAACTCTTGCATGTTACCAAAATGTCACCAGAGAGTTTTATTTATTGGCATTATAAAGATGATGATTGGACGTGGGATAAGAAAGTCATACATTTTGAAGATGTTACGCAGAATCTGCTTAATTGTCCAACTTTCAAAATTATGGCAAGTGGTGGATCATATGCAGTTGTTGTAAAAGACCAGAAAACTATCGAAATCCCAATACCAGGAAAACCATGTATGATACTAACGTCTCATCATGCAAACCCAAGGGATGAAGCATTAAGACGTTTTCGTATAGGTGCATTAAACGATACAGAGGATCAGACCAGAGCGATAAAAGACAAAATATCAAGTCAATATACGGGGAACAAAAAAATTACGCCAGATTATGTTTTAAGAAGTGCTGTTCAAAGTTTAGAACCATATCCTGTGATAATTCCTTATGCGGAATTGATACAACATTTTTTTTCAGATGACAGTCTTATGAGAACCCATTATCATTGTTTTCTTGATTATATTTGTGGTAGTGCAATATTCCATCAATACCAACGGGAAAAAACGGATAGTGATGAGATCATCGCAACACTTGACGATTACATGATAGCCAGAATGGTGCTGATATATACTACGTCAAACCCTAAAATGATTCCAATGAGCAGGGAATACAGAGATATAATCGAGATTTTGAAAGACAATGTGGAAGGAATGACAGTTAAAGAAATCGATATTAAATGCAGTCAATCCAGACCTTGGTTATACAAACATTTACCGAATCTTGTCGCCACTAGTTTAGTGGTTAAAGGCAAAATACATAACGAATCTGCAAACAAAGATGTTATTACCTACAAATATGCGGATGTAAATCCAAATGCGATACCAACATGGAAAGGGATTTGTAGTAAAATAGAAGATATAGTAAATAAAACCAATAAAACCAATAAAACCACTCAGGATTCTCTTCTAGAAAAGTGGTTTTCTACACATGATATAAAACCAATAAAACCAAAAGATGGAAAAGATGGTTTTTCTTTGGTTTTATACGGGCATATAATATCACTCAACGGGAAGGTTTTCTCGGTTTTCTCGGTTTTCTCGGTTTTTTTACGTGAGAGAGATGAAAAAAGATATAAAAAATACTATGAAGAACCCGAACCAACAGAAGAAAAACCATCCCAGTACGAGAAAATCCAAGAAATAAGAAAGAAGATTGAAGATAATCGCAAAGCTGGTTACAAAATAACCAATGAATTTCTTTACAGGAACTTTGACCCCGGTTTAATTGATGGATTAACGAGAAGTGGCCAATTAATCAAACAAGGCAATGGCGAGTATGTTTTGGAGGTTTAAATTAATGGAATTATGTTATTCTATCAAAATTACTCTATACGCGCTTCATACATCAATGCTGAGACGTCTTCTTTCATTGCCTATAGTATTGTGTTCTGGAA
>CAYLOF010000313.1:0-2442 GCA_964385215.1 uncultured Thermoplasmatales archaeon | reverse complement strand
GTAATGGCCATCCTGTTTTTTTACTAAAAATCCTCATTCGTAGAGACTAATAAAGAAGATACTTGTTGTGAAAAAGTTGATAATTTTTTTAAGGAAATTATTGTCCCATTTGTAAAAGATCAAAATCTTTCTATTAAAGATATGAAAATTTCCAAAATAGAAGAGGGATTTCTCAATGTTGAAATAATAAAAAATATAAATAAATCAAAATTTGTAGTTGTTGACTTAACAAGTCTTAGACCAAACTGTCTTTTTGAAATGGGATATGCATTTGGATTGAATAAAAAAGTTATTGTAACTGCAATAAATGGAACAAAGTTACCTTTTGATACGAAGTCTATTCCATGTTTCTTTTGGAATCCAAAGGAAATTAATAGTGATTTAAAAAATGAATTTGAAGAATTTTGGAATAAAAAAATAAATCGCCGGCCTTTAATTTCAGGAGAAGGTATTATTTGAGAGGATATATGAGGGGAATATTATTTGCCATGGAAATTTCGAATATCTTGGAGAGGTAGACCCTATATTGGTTACTTCCCCTCATTTAGATTAAAACATATAATTTTCAACAAAGGAAAATGTCCAAGATGTGGTCATTATCTTGTGAAGCGAAAAGGAAAATACGGTGTTTTTATAGGTTGTAGTAATTATCCAAATTGTAGATTTACTCGTAATATAGAATGATGAGACTAATAAAATTATTTAGACATAGAAAGTTAAGTTATCTCTATTGTCTCAATCGCATCTTCAGGATTTTTTAGCTTATATATCCTTTTCCTTGAATCATCTGGATGTAGCTTAATTGTAAGCCAACCATGTTTTTTCAATTCAGATAAAATTGCACTGACAAGTCCATCCTTTTCTTCTTTTAAAATTTTCGATGCATCATCATGTTCAAACTCATTTTCTTTAAATTTCTTCCACAAAACTGAATATCTTTCCATTAACCACTTTGGTAACGGTTTTGTCAATTTTTCCTCTCCTAAACGGGAAAATTAAATTAGTTATTTGCTTAAAAAACTATTGTTTTGCTAAACTATGCAGTAAATAACAATAAGTTTAAATAATAGAATAGCTATATACTATACTAAATAGTAAATAACTATGATAAATTAA
The DNA here is from genome assembly GCA_964385215.1 of uncultured Thermoplasmatales archaeon. Taxonomy (GTDB): domain Archaea; phylum Thermoplasmatota; class E2; order DHVEG-1; family DHVEG-1; genus DAOWHD01. Next base: position 1,326 of record CAYLOF010000313.1, on the reverse strand, counting down.
AGTGGAAAAAATGACCTACTCTCCTAAAGAAATTGACTGGAATAATCTTACCAACTCACATTCAACCAATTTTAACAAAGAATTGGTAGGAGGTAATAACCAAAAATGGAAAAATATAATAGAAAAAACAAAGCAAAGTCCAATAGAAGAAATGATTCACCAACATATCTTGGAGGATAAGGTGAAACATTACTATGGATTAAATAATAAAAATTTTCATCTAAAATTTGATCCGAACTATCAAAAACAATATGGTCTTCTTGATCCTAAGAAATTAACTTTTGAAGACATACGTCAACACGCAATAGTCCATCAAGGAAAAGACGAACATGGAACAGTTAAAAAACAAATGGATTACTTAAGTAAAATGTCTCAACATCCAATTTATCCAGTTGATTTCAATAATCCAGACTGGGAACAATATTTCCATTACATGGATTACATAAAGATGAACGGAGAAATGGATCGCTATGGAAACATAAAACCAGTAGGACTTTTAAACAGAGACGAAGCATGGCTGATGTATCTTAAATCAATAGGTTACGAAGACTTCTTCCCAAGATACAGAACAAGACTCGACAAAAACAAGATACAACAAGCATCACAAAATAAACTTGATAAAGCAATACCAACACCAGAGATAGTCTATGAGATGCTAAGATATGAGTATATCCAAAAACCAGAATTTGATAAATACTACAAATCCCTAAAACAAAAAGGAATCAGAAGAAGAGATCTAAACAAATACATCCAATACCAGTTTTTCTTTGGATTCTTTGTAGGAATGGCTTTTGAAAAAGAAATGGTGATACTAAATCTTCAAGATGTCATTGACCAAGGATCAAGATATGCCATAAGAATAACAAGACCAAAGGTTGGCAATAAAAAACGAATACTACGACTTGAAGAAACAATATCAAAATCACCAGTTCATAAATCATTCAAAAATTATCTGACAAAAATCAGACCTAAATTTGCAGATAAAAAAGAAACAGCTTTTTCAGTGAATCCAAAAACTGGTAGAAGATGGGGATATGATCTGGTAGATAAACATAACAACGAAACAATAATAATCCAGAAAGGATGCGACCAATTAAGAGGATACTTGGAAAGATGGGGAAAGAGAGTTTATCCGCAATATTTTCCGTATCTAATGAGACATTGGTGTGGTACAGCAAGAATGATAGACTGGGACAAAGAAGGAGATGCATTTGCCAGAGTCCAAGTATGGCTTGGACATGCAGATCCAAAAGATACCACAATATATGTTCAATTGCACAGACTTTGGGATGATAACAAAGGATCATGGTTGAGCCGTGCCCTCAA
>CAYLOF010000312.1:0-2449 GCA_964385215.1 uncultured Thermoplasmatales archaeon | reverse complement strand
TTGTGCCATCATGGAATAATGCAGCACCATATTCCTGTCTATTATACAACATAACTAAACCACGTTTTGATAATCTTTGTAAAGAACGAGATATGGATGCACGGAAAGAATTTGTCTGTTCTTCTTTATGTTTTTTATATGGACTATAATTTATGAGTTTAATATATGTAAGATATTTTTCATTGCCTGTTTTTGCATAACTATCTTCGTGATCTCTGATTTTTTTATCAGCATCAAAAACTAAACGTTTGTTAACCATTTTTTTAGATATGATACAGGAGAGATTAACATATCGCATGCATCCAGGTATTCCCATTTGCCATCGGTTATCTTCTATCTCTATCATATCTTCTAGTTTACCATCCTTATCATATGTTCCCCCCCATTGTCCTATTCCTTTCATTGGTTTTTCTTTAAAGTCTTTATATATCGTTCTAAGGATTAGTTTCTGCATTTTACTTAATTTTTTCTGTTGGTTCATAATTATCGCCGTTAATCCACTATGTGTTAACCGTTTATATAGATATGGTCTCGATAGCAAAAATATCTATCAAATAGGTAGGGGTTTCGTGCATATCAGACGTTTTAAGGCATTATCCTTCTAAAATCCCTTCGAGAGAAAAGGGTTATTTTTGAAACAAAAGAAAACGTGTTGTAGGCTATTCGTGCCTAAGTTTGCTAATCGGCGATAGATTCTAAGAATGCTACTTTGTAAGAACTGTAAAGAAATTCGGTAACAATTGTACAACAAGTCCTTAATAAGGAAGTTTACAAAGTATAACACATGTTGGAAAAAATGGTAGATGTTGAGGAACAACGTAACCAGCTGTATGAAGACGCGTTTTGCCTGCATTTAGAACATACTGGAAAAAAATTCATAAAAAACCGGCATGGATTATTTTTTAATAAGTATTAAAACGGCTCATTTTTATCTTTTTAAAAAGCAACTTTTGCCTATAAATTCTACTATTTTAAAAACTTCTATCAAAAAGGTAGGGTTGACGTGCATATCAGACGTTTTAAGGCATTATCTCTCTGTATTCCCTCCGAGAGAAAAGGATTATTTATGTTTTTCCATATTGGCCAAACAAATAATTACATTTAACACAACATTTATATTAAAACAATGTATTCATAATTTAAATCTACTTATAAGAGATGAAGATACAACTAAAGGGAGCATAAGGAATATGAAAAAATCCATACTATTTGGAAGTATATTGGCTTGTTTTTTAATGCTGATGATACCAAATGTTTCAGCAGTTGAATATCAAACTGTTGCCGATGCAAATGAATCTTATTTAATGAATGAAATTCAAAATAAAAAAATAGACATTCAAACATTTAGAAATAATATAAAAGATATTAACATCAGAGAATTACGTGAAGAACTCCATAATATAAATATTCATGAACTTCAAGAAAAAATGTTGCTGGAGCTTGAAACTTCAGATTTGGATGAAGAGCAAAAAGCATATATAACTCAATTTCTCAACTCGGAGCTTTTATTAACAATACTAATTCAAGGAATCATCATTCCTGTAATCCTATATACGATTGGCTTTGTAGGTTATTCTGTATTACCACAAGTACTTGCATCATTGCTAGGATTTGTGATTGCAATTAGTGTGCCAAAGTTTTGTTTAATCCCTGTTATAGACCTAATTTTGGAAGAAACTGGGAGTTTTTCATTGGCAATCATTGCATATTGGATATTATTTTTTATCGATATTGGGTTGGTAATTATTATTTCAAATATAATGGGAACATCATTATAATTGTTATATCAATAATAAGACATTCAATTATCAATAAACATCAAATTGTGATATAATAAGGAGAAAATAACAAAATAATTTACCCTAATCCTCTATAAAATTCTAAAAAGTGCAAAAGTCTTGTAAGGTCTAACTCCCACCAGTTCTTATTTTTTGCTCATTAAAAGCAGTAGCTTTTTTATTTGCCTTTGCAACCTGTGCTATATGGTGTATTTCTGAATGGCAATTTGATTTCACCATTTTGACATTTTGACACACCACATTTATATAATCTTAGCCGCAAGTTTCATTTGGTGAATCAATGAAAACATATGTAGAAATACTTCACAGCGCAGATGGAGAAAAAGTCTCAGTGATATTTGAGAAGATGAGAGATATGGGTTTTAAACCAGCTCTAGGGGAACATGAGTTTGTATATAACTGGAAGAAAAATGTTACACTTCCAGAAGTTATTAGATTTTTAGATGGTGTTGTTTCAAAACTCAGAGGAACTGGAGCAATATTGAAATTCACTACGATTAGATAAACAAGGTGCTTCTCAATTTCTATTTTCATTTACTGCTGCTTCTTATTGTACTTGTCATAATACCCAGGATGTGTACTTCTCCATTTCCTTTGATACTCTTTGTGGTAATCTGGATTTTGCTTTAGCCATTCCTTGCGATACTCTG
>CAYLOF010000311.1:0-2450 GCA_964385215.1 uncultured Thermoplasmatales archaeon | reverse complement strand
CATGATGTCCACTAACTGGCACTTGGTGCGATTTACCGTTTTTTATGTCATTTACCACTACCTTAAACTCTACCATATTTGCGTCTCCTTAGTTAATTTTCAACTTAGATTTCGTTTTGGGTTGTTTTCTAGGATACAAGATTATATATTAATATGTTGTTGTCAAAAATGTCGTTTAACCACGTTTTAGCCATAATCCAGATAATCGTAATTTAAAAATTTAAAAAAGTATTTAAGGAAGTTGAGTATGAACTTACTCTGTATCTACATATCCATGGGGGAGAAAAATGGTAGAATTTATCTGGCATTGGACAAGGGGAGATAGTAAGATATTCACAAGAAAAACAGATGTTGCCGAAAGAGCAATGAAAGAAGGAAAAACCGTAATAGGTATGAAAGTAAAATCTCATATCATCAAATATTAGGGATATCCACACATTGTTTTTTCAACGGAAGTTTTTTACACATCCATTATATTAATGGATGGCAATATGTCTGATTTAGATTATAGAAAACTATTGAAAAAAGTCCAAGATAACACTTCAACTAAAAAATCTGCTGAGGATCGTTTTAAGTTACCAGAGGCAGAAATATTTTATGAGGGCAATACAACAGTTATAAGAAATTTTGATAGAATATCTGATGCTGTTAATCGCGATTCCGATCACATATTGAAGTTCCTTTTGGGAGGCGTAGGTACTGCCGGTGAACTGGGCAGTGGCAGAGTGGTGTTTCAAGGTAAGATACCTGCTAGGAACATACAAGATAAATTGAAAGAATATATCGATACATATGTCATGTGCTCTGAATGCGGTAGACCTGATACCCATCTTGTTAAGCACGGTAGGACCCTGCTAGTTAGGTGTGACGCATGCGGTGCATTTCGGTCAATAAAATCACGTAAGAGAAAAGTAGTGAAAAAACCATCTGAAACATTGAAGGAAGGGACGGTCTACGATTTAACAATAAAAGATATCGGTAGGAAAGGAGACGGCGTTGCATATCTTGGTAAATATATCATATATGTTTCCGGTGCAGTCAAAGGATCTCTCGTCAAAGTCAAGATTGAAAAAATTTCTGGAACCGTTGCTTTTGGTAGCATTGTTGCAGCTTAAAAAATAACGAAAAATATTTAAACGGAATGGACCATTAAGGTGTGGGTTGTCAGACAAACGATGCCTTTTATCATCCAATGGATGTATGCAGGGCGTCAATCTGACATGAAAATGATGTCTATTTGACATAACCCCCAATATCCCTTGGTGTGTGAGGAAAAATATGGAAAATCAACGTATAACGGTCAGGCTACCTCGGCGAGATCTGTACTCAATGGATCTTTTCATTAAAGCTGGAGAGTTTGCCTCTCGATCAGAAGTTATACGTCATGCAGTACATGATTTTATTAAGGATTATGCTGCCGAAGTAATTGAGAAGGCCGACAAGATTAAACAGGTCCAAGAATTAGAAATGGCAGTTGAATCCATAGAACCTTACATGAAAAAATGATGATTCAAACTATGGAGGGATGGGATGCACCCTATAGAAGGACGCCTAGGGATGGGCGTCCTTCAAACTACCAGATTAGGAGGAATAGATGGTGAAAAATAAAGGTATGGAATCTTTTGTTGAAAGTGCAATAGAAAATAGGAAGGAAGAGGAAAGTAAATTGATGCTTGACGATGACATGTTTGGCACTCCACGGATAGTAATTGTTGGCTGTGGCGGTGCTGGCGGCAATACAATAACAAGACTGAATAAATTAGGTGTGAAAGGTGCAGAAACAATTGCAATTAACACTGATAAACAAGCATTGGATCTTGTTGAAGCAGATAAGAAATTACTGATTGGTGGAAACATTACAAGAGGATTAGGCGCAGGAGGTTTTCCTGATGTTGCAGAGCGTAGTGCACGTGAATCAAGCAGGGAAATCGAGGAAATGATAAAAGACGCAGATCTTGTTTTTGTTACTGCAGGCATGGGTGGCGGAACCGGTACTGGTGCTGCTCCTATAGTAGCCGAGATTGCGAAAAAGCACAATGCTGTTGTTACATGTATGGTTTCAACCCCATTCAATGTAGAACGAGCGCGGCTCATTAAAGCGGATGAGGGGCTCGACAATCTGAGAATTAAAGCAGACAGTACAATAGTTCTAGATAATAATCGTCTTTTGGAATTTGTTCCAAATCTACCCATTAACCAAGCATTTTCTGTCATGGATCAAATGATAGCTGAAACAGTAAAGGGCCTATCTGAAACTATCACAGTTCCATCGCTCATCAACTTAGATTACGCAGATATGAAATCCATTATGGATTCAGGTGGTCTCTCCATTATGTTATGGGGAGAAGCAGACGAAGATGCTGGAGTGGAAACAGTAGTAAATGAAGCTTTAAACCATCCATTACTTAATGTAGATTACAAAGGAGCTACTGGGGCACTTGTACATATAA
>CAYLOF010000310.1:0-2464 GCA_964385215.1 uncultured Thermoplasmatales archaeon | reverse complement strand
ATCAAGCAATCAAGGTTGCCAAGATGAAGTATGATAATCTTTTAGGTAGTGGGCTCAAGGAAAAAACAAAGGAAATTATTGGAACTTGCGTATCTTTGGGCGTTACAGTGGAAGGAAAGGATCCTCGAGAAATTCAAAAGATTATAGATAACGGCGAATACGACTCTAAATTCGCCTAATTGTGCATTGATGCAGTTCTATCTGCATTAGCCTTTTTCCTATTTTTACATTTTTTTTTCATATCGACGTTCTTCATTTCAATCTACTTTTGTGTCATATGCTTGCATCTTCCTATTTCATGTTGATTTGTCGGTATGGTATGGAACCATCTGTGCTAAATATACTATTCTGTAAATGGCCTCTTTTTCCAATAAAAACAACCATCAAAAAGCCTAGGATTTCATGTATATTAGACGTTTAAGCCCTTTTACTCTTCATGTTTGCGATCTAACAGCTTCATTTTCAATTTTGTGAGTAATGGTACTTTAGCCATCAAAAGAGCATTATTTTGACTCTGTAAATATGTCTTATCTTTTTCCAACATGCTTATTATCTCAAGTTTGTGCTGTATTTCTTTTTTTAGAGGCATTACCTCTATAGTATAGACTGAGCTATATATCTCATTGTGTAAGTCCGTCTGTACATCGTCTGTACGCTGTACATCCCTGTCCGTCTTTCCTTCAAACTGTGTACGTAAGGCTGTACATATTATATCTGTCATTGTGCCGTCTTTTTTGTACAGTTGATTGTACAGATCATCCGGCAATCTGACATTAATTCTTTTACTCATTTGCATCCATCCTCTGTATGTTGTATGTACAACGTCTGTACATATAAAATATTTACTTTTTTAGTTTAGCCGATTGTTTTCATATCCTTTTACAAGTTTCTCTTCTAGTTGTTTGGTTCGTTCTTCTTTCAAAGGCCCCAAATAGACCGTTTGCGTGATAAGAAAAACGGTATATTTGCGAAAATTTACATACAATATCATGTATATGTAATCCATGAGTATACAAAATGATGTATGCACTTATATGCTATTTAAACACAACGGCCTTAGTTATTGACAATTCGTTTCTGAATACTTCTCGCATGATGCCTCTCCGCGTCTATAATATGTGTCTGTCAGATTCGCTTAAATCCTCGCTGGAAGAATTGCCTTACTGATTTTAGCATCCTATTGCGTCGATATTCCAAAGGGAGGACTGCTCCCTCGCCCCATGTTTTTTTCTTGTTTATCTCTGAGAGAACAGTATCTGGGTTAAGGTCGGTGGTATCCACAAGTGTGTATCCATATCCTGCGTATAGTGGGTCATGTGCATCACTGCCTCCTGTTCCACCAAGATTAAATTCCTTTGCAACTTTTGCTATTTTTAGATTGGTTTTCGGTTGACTGCAACTATTGAAAACCTCTATTGCATGAATGCTATCCCGCACAGTTTTTAGTTTTGCTGTTTTTATTCCTGACATACTTCTAAAAAGATGTGGAATGATAGGTATTCCTCCCTCGTCAATAATTATATCTACGGTCTCTTCTGTGGAAAGCTTCTGAGGGATATTTTTCTTAACGTTCAATGCCAACATATGGCCATCTGCCGTTGAAATCTCTATTCCAGGAATTACAATGAAATCTTTCGGCGCTATTTTTAATGCTGTGATGCCTCCACTTACAGTATTGTGATCGGTAAATGCCATACCTTGTAACCCTTTCTTTTTCAGTGATTTAATTATTTCCCTCGGAGATCCTACTGCGTCATCTGAATACTTGGAATGAACATGTAAATCGAGCTTGATCATATATTACACCTTAGATTTTGTAGCAGATAATCTGTATCAATATTAGAAAGTTATGCCTGCGATATTTTATTGATTTCCGAGCCGGATATGGTTTGATGGCAAGATCCTGATTTTTACATTTTGACATTTTGTCCCAATATATTTAAGTAGTTTCTTTTGTAGAAGCTAGATATGGTGAGGTAGGGATTACGGCTCCAAACTTTCATCTTAACCTTATATTGCCTCTCGGCTCCCTTATCATATGTTTTCTTCCCCCCTACCTACCTCCCCCCTTTACATTGTTTGGTTTATGGACTGTTCAAGGGTTATTACTTTATAGTGGGGTTTATATTATGTTACAATAATAGATAGTTTGTGAGGGAATGCAATGGATATAGCATGTGATCGATGTAATAGGAAATATGAGGATTTATTTGATACGGTAGTTCACGTGGATTATGTAGAGACAGGTAGAGGTAAACCGTATGAGTATCACCTTTGCCTGGAGTGCAGAAAAGACCTGTTCCGATGGGTCGAAAATGAGGGATGATATTACTTGGACTTGATGCGTGATGATATTGATAAAAAAACTTCTGTGAACCTCCGAATCCCAAAGGGGGGGGGGTAAAAAATGATGAATCCTGGATCTGATGAGGAAAAGAAATATATTGAATATTTGGTAAGAAAA
>CAYLOF010000309.1:0-2470 GCA_964385215.1 uncultured Thermoplasmatales archaeon | reverse complement strand
GGAGGTGCCTTCTTACGTTTCAAACGAGAAGCAAAAAAAGGAGGGCAAATCTTTCAAAGGGAGCTTGTCAAACAGGGAATTGATAAATCAACAGCTGATGAGCTCACTGAGATATATGTGGGGGGAAGCAACATATTCAAGTCTTTAATGAGTATGCGATAATCAATCAGGGGGATAAAAGAAATCACCCTATTTTCATATAATCCATCTACCTTCAATATGCTCCCCACAAAATGAACAGTTATCATTTTTAATGTTGTTTTCTGTCGTACTGAAAATATTTCTTTCAATCAAGAGCTTCCCGCACTTTGGGCAATATGTATTTTCTCCTTCTCCTATATTGCCTTGGTATACATACTTCAACCCTGCTTTTTTACCTATTTCAGCAGCCTTTCTTAGCGTTTCTACCGGTGTTGATGGCGCATCGGTTAACTTATATGTTGGACGGAATGCTGTAACATGCCAAGGGATATTAATATCGATGTTTCTTATGAATTCTGCAATTTTTTTCAACTCATCTGAACCATCGTTATAACCAGGTATGATAAGTGTTGTTACTTCTACCCATATGCCAAGATCATAATGGAGTTTTATATTGTCTAAAACTGGCTGAAGCTTTGCACCGCAAACATGTTTATAAAAACTCTTGCTCATGCCTTTTAAATCGATATTTACTCCATCTAAGTAGGGAGAAAATTCCTCTAAGGCATCTTTGGAGATATATCCATTTGTTACAAAGATGTTTTTTAACCCTTTTTTATGTGCAAGTTTTGCGATGTCATATGCGTACTCATAAAATATTGTTGGTTCAGTGTATGTATATGCTATGGATTTACATCCACTGTTTATAGCATCATCTACTATCTTCTCAGGCGGGATTTCCTTTCCGAATATTTCTCCGTTCTCAACTTGTGAAATGTTCCAATTTTGACAATGCAAACAACGAAAATTACATCCTGCAGTTGCTATTGAGTAAGCTGTTGATCCTGGATAAAAGTGAAACAATGGTTTTTTTTCAATGGGATCAATGCTGTTGGCCACTACTTTCCCATAAACCAATGAATAAAGGATGCCTCCTCTATTTTCTCTAACATGACATATTCCTCTTTTACCTGTAGAGATAACACATTGGTGATTACAAAGATTACATTTGACTTTGCCCCCTTCTAATTTATTATAAAACATTGCTTCCTTCATATTATCCTCAACATTTCATCTGAATCATTTTTATAACTCCCAATGACATATTCGAAATGAGATATAGTATTTTGCTAAGATTCCATTTTCAAACAACTAATGTCTTTTTTTATTTTGTCATGCAATCTATTGCAATATCAACATTTTTTTATGTATTTTACAGAAAAACCGTCATAATTGCTTTTTGATAAGTACTGTAATGAAAGAAGGTAACGATTGTACAATAAGATTTTATAAATATAAATCTGCAAACAATAGATATGAAGGATGGTTCGCGAAGTTGTTAAAGATCCGACTTTGGGCTCCACTAGATAAGAAATGTGTATGTTAATAGACAATTTAAAAGGAGAAAAAAAAATGAAATCTATCAAATTAGTAATATCGATTTTGGTTGCCTTTATAATAGTAAATATGTCAGTATTGTCAGCTACTATAGTGGACTCACCAGATGTAGAAGTGGCATGTGAAGAGCCAGATGTAGGAATTGTAGATGAAAATATTACGAATAAAGCACTAAGAATAACAATGATGTCAGAGAATGAAATAGAAACTACCGGAGAGATAACATTAACTGAGAGCGATTACCAAGAACTAATGGAAATGATTGACAACTTGAAAGAATATCTCAGTGAAAATATTGGGATGTTCTGGAAGGATCATAACTTTGATGATGATGAGCAGGAAGAAGTCGCTGCGGAAATAGCAATAGTAATAGAAAAAATTAGGGAAATATTCCCTGATTTATCTGATGTAAATCCTAAGGAGCTGTTTAAAAATATATTTCCTTTAAAATTTTTCAGAGTTCCAATAGTCAGTGTAGGTTATGGCGATGTTTTGATACCCTTCTATGCATACAAAACGTCTGTGGGTAAAATACTTAGACCTATCTTTATCAAGTATCGGTTTGGATTTAGCGCGATGTTACATTTAAATCTAATTTTGCCACGAGTAGCGTATAATAGTAAATTAGGTGCACACAGTTTAATAACATTAGGTTTCAAAGGTCTTTACATAAATCTTGGTGATGCTGGTCTAGATCATGAAAATGGAATGGTACTTCTTGTCGGCAGTTCGATGTTTATCCCAAGGTTAAGTTCAAGCAGGTCATAAATTTGGAGACGTTAAGGCAATTAATTCAACTTCCTTTAGCCTTTCTCCACATATACTTTTTTTTATCTTCAGCAATGGGAAAAAATGTCTAAATGACATGTTTTATAAAAGAATAAATATTATGGAATTTAAAAAGGTTGGGAAAAATGTTTGAGCCATATTC
>CAYLOF010000308.1:0-2476 GCA_964385215.1 uncultured Thermoplasmatales archaeon | reverse complement strand
AAAAAGATTACAGAAATATAGCAACTATAAATAAGATTAAACCAAATATCATTGTTATTCGTAACATTTCTGCTGTTTTACCAACATTTTTCAAATAAAAAAGTGAAAGGGATATAGCATAAATGGTGAATATTGCCAAAGGTATAGCTAGAATTTCATACCAAATACTAAACAAACCCCAAAAAAATGGTAAAAAAAGTATTATTATAGAAATTATTACTAGGGTACTACCTAAATACATCGTATTTTTTTCCCCAATTATAGACGGTAATGTCATTCGAGTTTTTTTATCACCTTCGAAATCCCGGACATCCATTATAATTTCTCGTCCAAGAAAAATAAAAAAAGTAATCAAAGAAAAAAATATTGGTTTGAAAAGATCACCTACAATAGTACCACCATAAATAAACGATAATGAAACGGTAAAGGCGACAACTATATTTCCACCTAAACCTTTGTTTTTTAATGATGATTCGTAGAAAAATATTAGCGCGATTCCTATAAGGTTTATTGAAAAACAATAAATGTTAATTAAAGATGAGAACACCAAACTCATTACAAAAAATATTAAACCCATATACAAACCGGAAATGGGTTTAAATACTCCTGAAGGGAGAGGTCTTTTAGGATGGCTGATCTTATCTATCTCATAGTCAAAATAATCGTTAAATGGATGACACCCAGCACCTATGCAAAACACAGCAGACATTCCCAACAATAGCTCAAAAGAAAATAATTCAGATCCTGAAACAAGGGCACCTATAAAAACACAAACTATCCCAAGGATAATAATCTCAGGTCGTATAAATCTAATAAAACCCCATATTTTTTCATGTGTTATTTTTATTTCTTTCGAATCTTTTAATAATGATGATTTAAACAAACTCATCTCTTCTCAATCATCCTATAATACACTAATACCTGAAAAACATATGGAAGTTAATAAATTCAAGGCATATCAGTTTTTTATTACGCTGCAAATAAAGATAAATTTGAATAATACCATCTAATCTAACATCATAATCAGCAAGTTCTTTAAGATAAAATAAGGATGACTTATTTCATATATTTTTTTATGAAACTATGGATTTCATTAGCAATATCTTGCCAACTGCTATTATAAAAAAAATAATGACAACCATCATATATCTTATATTCTGCATTGTATTTCTCAGCTAATCTTTTAACCAATTCTGGAGTACAGATTCCATCCTGTTTTGTTGTAATGAAAAGGAGAGGGCATCTCACTTTCTTTTCATCTACAGCTATCCTGTTCATCCCTAGTTCATGTGTAACAATTGCTGATTGTTTCTCCATTTCTTTATAAAGACTTTTTGCCTTTTCTTCCTCGATTCCTGCCAATGTATATTTTCTAATATATTGATAATCTTGTTTAAACGGCCTTCCTAGAATAACTTTTGGCGCATACTTAACAGAGGATAGAATGATGCCTCTATGATACCTCAATCCTTTTGGAGTCGCAGAGCATATAGCAACACCACCCTTTATGCTGGCTTCCTCTGCTACCTTCTGGACAATCAGACCACCCATTGAATGCCCTATAACTATATCGTCTTCTGTTGCCATGGCCTTTACTTTATCTACATAATCTTGAAAATGAACTTTCCTCAGATTTAATCCTTCTTTCAAATTTACTGCTTTACATGAAAAATTTCTCTCATTGAAATAATTGATAATAGGGCGCCACACATCAGCATTGGACAACATTCCATGAACAAAAATAAGCATGTCAATTGAAAATAACAATTATGTCATTTATTAACTTTTTCTCGGATATTAGAAAAACGACGAGGAACGAAGAATAAATCTATGTGATTTAATCCCCATACTTTACACCACCAGATGGCTTATTTTCCTTAGTATAAATTAATGTGCAAAAAGGGTAATAAATGTGCAAATTAGTTTTCTAGCTATTCAAATTTGATTTAATGTGCAAAGTCTTAGGGGCTGCAAGAAATGGCAAAAATCTTTGTAGATTCAGGTGTTCCTGAACCGTGCTATGGAGGAAATCGTTCATGAAATCCAAAAATCACAATGTAGAATCAGAAAATGATATATTTCAGAAAAATTTCAAGAATAACCACTCGATCAAAACCTTTCATTTCAAAGGGCTTACAATAGAAATTCATCCAGAGGTTTACGAGCCTGCAGAAGATACCTTTCAACTCATAGAAGCAGTTGAAGTAAAAGAAGGTGACACAGTTCTTGAGATCGGAACAGGATGCGGGATTGTAGCTTTAGAATGCGCGCGAATTGGAGCGGAGGTAATCTGTTCTGATTTAAATCCGCATGCAGTAACACTTGCAAAGCAAAACTATTTGATAAATAAACCTTCATTGAAAGGTTCCTTTGAGATTAGGCAAGGAGACCTTTTTTCGGTGCTTAATAAAGATGAGAAATTTGATGTCATAATTTTCAATCCTCCTTATCTTCCAACTCAACCAGAGGATCGTAT
>CAYLOF010000307.1:0-2484 GCA_964385215.1 uncultured Thermoplasmatales archaeon | reverse complement strand
CATCTTGGAGTATTTGGGTATGACCCAGTAAAATATCAAGTAGGGCGCGGAGTGCTTGCTGCACTGGGCATAGGTTTTGACCTGCAATCGGGCGATGTAGCAGCCCGCGGAAATTTTTGTACAATTGATGAAAATGGAAATATTACGGATCGTCGTGCAGGTCGAATTGCAACTGAATTTAATCAAAAATTATGTAAACTTCTTCAAGAAAAAATCAATATTCCTGGAGTGGACGTGTTTGTAAAAACGGTAAAAGAACACCGATTTTTACTGGTGTTAAGAGGAAGGAATCTTTCTGGAGAAATACTTGATACTGATCCACAAGAAACTGGAAAAAAACCATTTTCAGCACGAGTAAAAAAAGATGAAGCAAATCATACTGCAGAGTTAGTGGATAACTTTTTAGATCAAGCCAGACAAATTTTGCAAAATGAACATCCTGCAAACATGGTGCTTCTGCGTGGTTTTTCAGAAAGACCTAATTGGCCAACATACGAAGAGGTTTTTGGCATTAAAAGTGCTGCTATTGCAGCATACCCCATGTATAAAGGCGTGGCAAAATTAATAGGCATGAACGTGCTTGAAACAGGATCAACAATAGAAGAAGAGTTTAGTACGTTAGAAGATAATTGGAATGATTACGATTTCTTTTATCTACATGTCAAAAAGACTGACAGCGCTGGAGAAGATGGCGACTTTGATAGGAAGGTATCAATAATTGAAAAAACAGATAAAGAAATACCACGACTCCTAGATCTAAATCCTGACGTAATAATTGTGACAGGCGATCATTCCACACCAGCACTTATGAAAGCTCATAGCTGGCATCCAGTACCTACACTACTTTTCTCTAAAAATTGCCGACCTGATAAAGTTGATTCTTTTGGAGAACGCGCCTGCATAACTGGGGGACTTGGCCCCAGATTTCCTGCCGTAGACCTGATTCCGTTAGCTTTAGCCAACGCCGAGCGTATAGAAAAATTCGGAGCCTAGACAAAACATGAATTACACTTTGTAAAGAGGATAATATTTGTCCTTTAGATATCCAATAAACACCTTGGAATTTAACCCCTCACCACATGTATTTTTGATTATTTCATCAGCAGTCATCAAGCGACCATATTTATGAATATGCTCTCTAAGCCATGCAAGAATACTTATGAAATCGCCCTGTTCAATTTCCCTTGTTATTCCCGGTCTTTCCTCTGAGAGTTGTTTGAAGAGTTGAGATGCATAGATTGTACCTAGGGCATATGTTGGGAAATATCCAAAGCTACCACCACTCCAGTGCATATCCTGTAACACACCTTCTCTGTCATTTTTTGGAGTTACTCCTAGCATTTCATCCATTTTTTCGTTCCAAAATCCTGGTAATTCGGATACGTTTATCTCTCCATCGATGAGAGCCAATTCAATCTCAAACCGCAATATAACGTGTAAGCAATATGTTAGTTCATCTGCCTCAACGCGGATTAGAGATGGTCTTACCTGATTTACATATCCATACCATGTGTCCAAATCTACATCCTTAAACTGTTCTGGGGCGATTTTTTTAAATACTGGATAAAAATATTTCCAAAAGTGTTTATTACGAGCAATCATGTTTTCCCAGAAGCGAGATTGAGATTCATGCAATCCCAAAGAAGGAGAATCAGATATCACTGTATCTTTAAAATCGCCCTGCGGAAGTCCTAATTCATATAATGCATGACCCCCTTCATGAACTGTAGACAAAAATGAAAAAAGTGGATTTTCGTGTTCAAAATTTGTTGTTATTCTAACATCATCGTTTCCCATGGAGGTAGTAAATGGATGAGTTGAAACATCAACTCTTGATCTCCCTTTAGGAAGATTCATTTTCTTAATGACCAGGTTACCTATCTCTCTTTGTTTTTCAACATCAAATTTCTTATTGAAAATTTGCTGTTTGCTGTAAACATCACTTGAAGTAATTTTATCTAGGATCTTGATAAGTTGAGGTTTTAGGTAGTCAAATTCCCTCTTTAATTTTTCAACAGTCATCCCTTCTTCATAATCATCAAGAAGACTATTGTACTTAGGACCAGGTAAATTGATAAATCCGCAGTACTCCTTTTCGAGCTCTACAATTTTTTCCAGATGCGGAGCAAATAAAGGAAACTTACTTTTTTCTCTTGCCTCTTGCCATGCAGCATAAGCAAGTGTTGTCGTTTTGGCCGCTTTTTCCACAAAGTCAGATGGAACCTTCCGTGATTTTTCTATGTCCTGTTCCATTCTTAAAACAACGTCTCTATCTTTTTTCTCTAGTTTTTCTAGATTATTCTTGCCCGTTAGTTTTTTCACATGATTCCACAGCTTATCTGAGGTAAACTTTTCATGAGACAGTCGCGATATGAGCGATATCTGATCCGATCGCTCCGCTGCCCCTTGAGTGGGCATATATGTCATTTGATCCCATCCAAGAAGTGCTGCTATTCCTCCAAATTTTGAAAGTTCCTTCTGTTC
>CAYLOF010000306.1:0-2485 GCA_964385215.1 uncultured Thermoplasmatales archaeon | reverse complement strand
TAATAAAAGGACGGATTAAATGGAAAGAAAGATTGGCGTTTATATATGCGAATGCGGTCCAAACATTGCAGAAAAGGTTGATATAGACAAAGTAATCGATGCAGTTTCCTCGATTGATGGTGTTGCAGTTGCTGAAAAATTTAAACTACTCTGCTCATCGGATGGTAAAAAATTCCTTACGGACCAGATTAAAAAACAAGGTCTAACACACCTGGTAATCTCAGCATGCTCGCCAAAAGATCATGAAAAAACCTTCATGGAAGTATGTGAAAATGCTGGTATTAATCCTTATCTTTTTCAACTAGCTAATATACGGGAGCAGTGTGCTTGGGTTACAGAAGATAAAGCGGAAGCTACAAAAAAGGCTATACGGCTAACAAAAGCAGCCATTAAAAGAGTTCGCTATCACACTTCGCTTGAGAAAAAAGAGATTGAGGGCATTCCTGATGTGTTGGTTATCGGTGGAGGTATTGCAGGTATTGAAGCCAGTTTACAGCTTGTCAGTTCGGATAGAAAAATCTACCTTGTCGAAAAGACTTCTTCTCTTGGAGGATTAATAACAAATTTTGAGAAGATTTATCCAGGTATGGGGTCAGGTTCAAGCATTATAAAACAAAAGATTCAAGATGTAAATAAGAAAGAAAACATCAAGGTTTTTCTCAATAGCGAGGTAGAAGAAGTCATTGGTTTTTTCGGAAATTTTGAAGTTAAGATTAAAAAAATAACTGAAGAAGGCGAAATTGCCGAATTTAATGTCGGTGCGGTAGTATTGGCCACCGGTTCTACACTTTTTGATCCTAAAAAAACACCACAGTATGGGTACGGAAAATTCGATGATGTTCTCACTTCATTAGAATTTGAAAAAATGAATTTATCTGGAGAAATCTCCCTTAAAACTGGTAAACCTCCTAAATCTGCTGCTATTGTCCATTGCGTAGGTAGAAATGAAAAAGGATATTGTTCAGAGATCTGTTGTATGTACTCTCTCAAATTTGTTAGATATCTTAAGGATAAACTTCCCAATATCAAGGTGTCTAATTTTTACTCTGACTTATGCATTCCAGGTAAATCACATCAGAAATTCTACGAACAAACAAAAGGAAACAATGTTAATTTCGTTAGATCCTCAGAGATTGAGATTACAAAAAAGGGAGAGAAATTAGATATCAATTATAAAGATGAAACCGGCGGTAAAAATAATATCCCAGTTGATATGGTTATTCTTGCACCAGCCATAGAACCAACGTCTGATGCGCCCAAACTCGCTGAAATTACTAGTATTTCTCAAGGTAATGGAGGTTTTTTTGCTGAAGAACATGAGAAAATAAATCCAGTGTCCACCTCTACAGAGGGAGTATACATTGTGGGGAGTGATCAAGGTCCAAAAGACATACCTGCTACAATGATTCAAGCGGAGGCTGCTACTGGAAAAATACTTTCATCTCTTATTTCCGGTAGAAAAATAGAACCTGAGGTGAAAACTTCTCAGATATCCGAATCCCTTTGCATAGGATGTAAGCTCTGCCTTTCTGTTTGTTCATATGGTGCTATAACCTTTGATGAAGCAAAAAAAATATCTGTAGTAAATGAAGTAATATGTAGAGGATGTGGAAATTGTGTTGCAGCTTGTCCTTCTGGTGCAGCAAGTATCAAGCATTTTAACTTTAACCAACTTTACCAGGAAATTATGGAGGCCGTACAATGAGCAAACTCAAAGACAATCTCAAAAGCAAGGGTGCAGTCATTTCGGCGAAAACTGGTACAAAAGAATCGATTATTGACTTTCTAAAGAAAGCGATGGACAAAGGAGTTTTTGATGCAGTTCTTATCCCTATGAGAGTTCCAGCAGGAGATTCATTTGCCTATGTGCTGATAAAAGATAAATCACTTCTCAAAGATTCATTTCCTCTTCCACCAGTTATGTCTGTTCAGGGTGCAAAAGCAGTTTCCAGTTTAACTAGACTTGGCAAAGGCAACATGAAAATAGCTACTGTTATGCGGCCATGTGAAACACGGGCAACAATTGAATTAACAAAACTTGGCCAAACAAATTTAGAAAATATTACACTTATAAGTATGGATTGTCCAGGTGTTTTACCTATATCTGATTTCCTTGATGATCCAAACAAAGGCATGAAATTATTTAATGATGCTGCTAAGAAATGGGATGATGAAATAATGCGGCCGGTATGTCAGATATGTGATAAATCAAGTATGGTTGCAGGCGATATTCACATAGGAACTCTTGGGGCAAAAAAAGATACTTTTTTTATTATTTCAAATAGTCAAAAGGGAAACGATGCACTGGAAAAACTTGACATAAAATTAAAAGAGAATATTGATAGCTGGCAGGCAAAAATCAAAGATATTTCAGAAGAAAAACAGAAAAAAAGAAAAAAAGCACATAACGATTTAAAATCTGAGATAGGGGGTCTTGACAACCTTCTTGATACGTTTAGTCGATGTATAAACTGTCATAACTGTA
>CAYLOF010000305.1:0-2493 GCA_964385215.1 uncultured Thermoplasmatales archaeon | reverse complement strand
GTGATGAAAATGGAGAAATAAAGATTTCAAAACGGGATATCTTTAAACCCCTACTTATCGTTTAACGTTAATAGAAAGATTTAAATATCAACAACGCATTGTGTAAATACGTTTAACGATAAACGTTAAACAGGAAGGAAACAAGAAAGGGCATGAATCAAAAAAAATCGTTCGCATTAAGCAAGAATGATAAAAGAGCAGCTCAATTGTTTGCCAAACTTGGAATGCCTAAAAATCTCGCTAAAACAGTGATATATCTTTCACATGTTGATGAATGCTACAACGCAGATATTGAACAGGCGACAGATCTTAAACAACCTGAAGTAAGTATCGCCACGAGGGAACTCCAGCGAAGAGAATGGACGAAAAAAAAGAGAGTTCCTAAAAAGAATGGGAAGGGCAGGCCGCTTAATGTATATTCACCTACATCACAGTTATCTGAAATATTGAAAGACTTTGAGCAGGAAAAATTAAAAGAAGTTGAAGAAATCAAAAGCGATATATCAGAACTTAAAAATCTTATCGAAAATAGATAAAATTTGACTAGTTGGGGAGACGCACAATTGATCATGTTTCCGGTTTTTTTCATCTTCCTTCATCCATGAAACCATCGTAAAGTCATTGGTGCTCTCTCCAACACCTCCCATTCGGAAGGTGGTTTCACATTGTTAATAGGTTTGAATTAAAAATGACAAGTAAAAATGAACAAAAAATGGAAGAAATTACTATATGTCCTAAATGCAAAAGTACACACCTAAGCAGAGATAATTACAGAGCAGAATTGGTATGCGATGATTGCGGTCTTGTCATTGAAGAAAACTTAATTGATTATGGTCCTGAATGGCGCGCATTTGACAGTGAACAACGTGAGAAAAGATCGAGGGTTGGAGCTCCAATGACCTATATGATTCATGATAAGGGGCTCAGCACGACAATTGACTGGAAAAACAGGGATTCATATGGAAAACCAATCCCAACAAGAAACAAGGCCCAGATGTATCGCCTGAGACGATGGCAGAAAAGAATTAGAATTGGTAATGCTGTAGAGAGAAATCTTATGATTGCTCTTTCTGCACTTGATAGAATGTCCTCTACTATGGGCCTTCCAAGGAATGTAAGGGAGACTGCTGCTATGATTTATAGAAAAGCAGCGTTAAAGAACTTAGTTAGAGGCAGAAGCATAGAGGATGTTGCTGCTGCAGCATTGTATGCTGCATGTAGACAGTGCCATGCGCCACGTACTCTTGATGAAATAAGTAAAATAACAAACATTCCGAAGAGAAATATTGGGAGAAACTATAGATTTGTTTCCCGTGAATTAAAATTAAAACTGATGCCAACCGTGCCAGAGGATTATATTTCAAGATTCTGCAGTGGATTAAAGCTTAATGGGGAAGTTAAAGTTAAAGCTACAGAAATATTAAAGGAGGTGGAAGGCAAAAAGATTACCAACGGTCAAAATCCTATAAGCATTGCAGCTGCATCGCTTTACATTGCATCTGTGCTTTGCGATGAACGAAGAACACAAAGTGAGATAGCAAACGAGGCGGGGGTAACAGAAGTAACAATTCGGAATCATTACAAGAATCTTGCAGAGAAATTAGATATAGAGATTACATTGTAAAGGAATTTAATTAGTTTTTTTATGCTGAAACCATATCTTTATCAGCGGGAAATATAGTGAGCAATGTAAATTGTTGAGTCTGAGAGACGACCCAGAATAAGTTAAGAAAGCTGCTATGATTATCCGTGCCTACGGTCATTCGGCAACTGAAACATTCGTAGCTACGCAATGGAAAGAATTTCTTTCGATGCTTTAGTCAGGATAGGACATCAAAATATTACAAAACAAGAACTATTACTATGTGACATACAAAGGAAAAATATTCCTTTTGCGGCAGGATGTTCTATCAAGAAAATCTATTTTTCTATCTTATTTTCTGCAAAAAAATAAACTTCCAAATTTTATACAAAAATCTCTTAGCGAAATCAATTTCTGTATTTATTCCCGTCATATCAATCACATCTACTGTTTACCAACATCTGCTTTGCTCAATCCAGGCATTATCTACATCAGCTCGCAAATCAACAGGTAAATCAGGTGTTCCGTCATGAAAAACGCCGTCCTCATCTTTCCACCATATAAGTTTCTTCATAATCTTGCCTGTGTCTAAATTTGTTATTTCAGCCCAGATTTCTGTTTTAACATTGCCCTTCTTACATTCCTTCAGTAATCTTTCGATTTTAATATCATAGTCTGCCATTTTATCACCCTAAGCACAATTTCATCAAAACACTGCAAGGAGTTTAATATACTATTAATTCTCCTCCACATATAGGACAATGGCTACTGCCCTTGGTAAATATTTTTCCGCACTTCAAACATTTATATTGAATCATTATGCACCTCTCGCATCTTATAATAATTAACCGGCATAAGAACTTGCCCAATATCGTGTGGTAACTTAATGTATTTTTTTATTAACCGAAAAA
>CAYLOF010000304.1:0-2506 GCA_964385215.1 uncultured Thermoplasmatales archaeon | reverse complement strand
GCTCTCATGATTTTGCAAAGTCTACAAGTTTCTTTTACAACTGAATTTTCTCCGTGCTGAATAATGCGTTTGGCAGAGGTATTGATTTCTCTAAGTATGTTTTCATCTATAATTTTGATTTTGCCGCGTTTTTTGGAAACATATTGGCATACTGCAGCAGGTGTGACTCCCAAGTTTTTTGCAGTTTCTTTTTGGTTTAATCCAAATTGATTAATCATACTCTCAGCGATTTCCCTTCTTATAACTGGTAGTCCGTACCACTTTATATATTCGCATGGAGTTTGTTTCATACAGATAAATATTCCTTTACATACTTATAATTAATGGGTGTTTATGATAGTTTTTGATATGTTTTTAAATTGCCAATCATGTTGATTTCATCTGTTGATATCTTGTGAAATTATGTAAAATTAGACAGAATATCGCGTGCCAATTGTATATTAACAATAGTTAATTGATGGTGGTACGGTAACCTCGATACAAATTGCAGTTATTAGACAAAAGAGGGTGTATGGACATCACAATACAAATACGCGGCATGGTGGAGTCAACTTATAAGTAATATTAACTGCATTTAATTTAGTGGATCGACGGTATTATGCGTTTGGATGATTTGGTAGATAAAATTGAAAATTTGAAACAAAGTGAAACCGCTCAGACAGTTGATAACAGAGTCCAAGAATTCAAAAAATTAGACAGAAACTCTACTAAAGAATTATTCAAAGAAATGTGTTTCTGTATTCTTACTGCAAATTTTTCGGCTGAAAAAAGTATAAGAATTCAAGATGAAATTGGAGAAAGTTTTTTGACAGATTCAAAGGAGGAATTAGCAAAAAAACTGAAGAATCTCGGCCATAGATTTCCCAATGCAAGGGCAGCATATATTTCAGAATCTTTGAAGTGTAAAGATAAATTGAAGGAAATTGTTCGATTTTATGGCACTAGTGAAATGAGAGAATGGTTTGTTAAAAATGTAAAAGGTCTCGGATACAAAGAGGTTAGTCATTTTTTAAGAAACATTGGTTTTGATGACTATGCAATAATTGATTTTCACATTGTCGATATACTTGTAAGATATACTCTTATACAAAGACCTAGGACTCTAACAAAAAAGAAATATTTTGAAATTGAAAATTTATTAAAAGAGATTGCTAGCAAAACTGGTCTTACTTTGGCTGAGTTGGATTTGTATCTGTGGTATATGGAAACTGGCAAAATATTGAAATAATAGGTGTTTTTTGCGGTGCTAAGATGGATAAAATCGATCCTATTTGCGGAATGAAGGGGACTATTCTCGCGCATGGTCATTATTTTTGTAGTGAACATTGCATTAGAAAATATGAAGCAGAGAAGGGGATCATAGATGATAAAAAATATTGCTCCGGTTGCACAACTGAAATTGGGACTCCTTGGTATAAGGAAAGATTGTTTATTGTAATAGTTGCTACTTTGTTTTTACTTGCCGTTGGCTACGTTCATCCTCTTTTGAAACCGTTCTTTGATGCCTTTATTGACTATCTGGTATTGATATGGTGGGCTTTACTAATAGGATTTCTCCTTGGGGGGATTATTGACTATTTCATTCCGCGCGATTACATTAAAAAATACCTGTCAAGACATCGCAAGAGAACAATTATTTACTCCATTGTATTTGGATTCCTTATGAGTGCATGTTCTCATGGCATTCTTGCAATAGCAATTGAACTATACAAGAAGGGAGCCAGCACCTCTTCAGTCGTTGCATTTTTACTAGCTGCTCCTTGGGCAAACCTTCCTATTACTATTCTTCTCTTTGGGTTTTTTGGCGTTAAGGCTACGCTCATTGTTGTGTCTGCACTTATAATTGCAGTTATAACTGGTTTGATTTACCAAGAATTAGAGAGGAGAGGGATGGTTGAATGCAATAGCTGTATGATGGGAGAAGATGTACCGGTGCTAACTGATTTTTCCATTATAAACGACATTAAGAGAAGATGGAAGGAATATGATTTTACCATGAGGAATAACATAGATGCAATAAAAGGAACGCTTCAAGGATCATGGTCTCTTACCAGGATGGTCATGTGGTGGTTAGTTGTTGGAATGGTTATGGCATCATTTGCACGGGCATACATCCCTCAACATCTTTTTGTGGAATATATGGGGCCTACACTTCTTGGATTGCTCGTCACATTATTCTTTGCAACAATTATTGAGGTGTGCTCTGAGGGAAGCTCTCCACTGGCATTTGAAATATTTAATCAGACAGGAGCATTTGGAAATAGTTTTACTTTTCTGATGGCTGGAGTTGCAACAGATTATACAGAAATTGGACTTATATGGCACAATATTGGTAAAAAAGCTGCGTTATGGCTCCCGATTATTACAGTTCCTCAGGTACTTGTCTTAGGATATCTATTTAATATTTTTACCTAAAGGTTTTTAGAACATTAAATTATCATGATTTTGGTGATATAATTGGATTTCAGCCTTTCAGATGAACAGAAATTATTTCAAAAAACTATTA
>CAYLOF010000303.1:0-2529 GCA_964385215.1 uncultured Thermoplasmatales archaeon | reverse complement strand
TGTTTCACTTTCTTACGTGTTAATGCAAATTCGCCGAGATAATGCCCTACCATATTGGGTTGTATACTTACTCGCTGAAATTCGTTACCATTATATACATCTATTATGTGGTTTACAAAGCTGGGCAGTATTACCATATCTCTAAGATGCGTCCTTATAACATCTCCTTTTTCTGATTGTTCAATATCATGAAGCAATTTGTCTTGCCTCTTGGTTAAACCTCTCGTTAATGATCTACGTATTCTTGAGGGGAGCAATGGCAGTAATTCCTCAATCGAAAGTTTTTGCAATTCTTCAATAGATAAGCCATGGTACATAAATTCCTTCTTACGTACCTCTATTTTCCTCCTTCTGAGTTTCCTTCTGCTCCTTGCTGAACTTTTAAAACTAGCTTTCTTTGCCATGTTGCTTACTTCCTCCCGGTTCTTCTTGCGGCTATACTTCCAACCTTTCTACCAGGTGATGCGCCACGTTTCACAGTATATGGTTTACCAACGTGCTGGTGGCCTCCACCACCATGCGGATGGGCAACGGCATTCATTGCAACTCCTCTAACAACAGGATATTGCTTTCCCCTTGTTCTAAATGCGTGGTATTTTTTCCCTGCTTTAAGGAAAGGTTTGTCCTTTCTACCTCCTCCTGCCAGCACGCCCACTGTGGCCCTACATGAAGATTGTATTGTTTTGAACTTACCTGATGGAAGCCGTATTACTGTTTTTCCGGAATTATGTGACACTACTGTTGCGTTATTTCCACCGGCACGTACGAGTTTACCACCATCTCCTGGTGATAATTCAATATTATGAATCGGAAAACCTTCATCAATTTTGCCAACTGGTAGTACATTGCCGTTTTTTATCTTGCCTTTTTTATCTGAATATTTTATTTCATCTCCAACTTTGATACCTTCGGGGGCTAGAGTTAATACTTTTTTGTTATTTCCCAATCTGACACTTGCCAATGGGGCTGTGTGTCCGGGATCATGAATTATGTCTTCAACAATGCCCGTTCCTTTGATTTCCCCTAGGGGGTATTTGATTTCCCCTCTAAATCTGTGCGTTGGAACACTGTATCTTCCCTTTGTTCTTCCTCGGCGTTGTTGTATTAATTTTTTACCCATATTTTTTACCTCTAGAATATTCCAATTCGCATACCAATGTCTTCAGCATTAAACTCAGGTGTAAATGTTATGATGGCATGTTTGCCTTTTTTTGTAATCTTGGTGTTTATGTTTTTTACTTCAACTTCAAACATTTTTTCGACGGCTTGTTTTATTTGCGTTTTATTCGCTCTTCTTTTTACTACGAATTCTAACGCATTGTTCTTTTCCATCAGATTCATGGTCTTTTCAGTAACAAAAGGATGATAAAGTATTTCATAGGGATCCATTACTTGCCACCTCTCATTTCATTCAAGGCGGACTTAGTAAATACCGTGAGTCTACCTGCGTCTCCCCCCGGTGCAAGATGCTCGATATTCACCTCGTTTATTTTAACGATATCTACACCGACTAAATTGCTAGAACTTTTTTTGATATCATCTTTTGTGGAAACTATTAGAATTGATTTTGGAGTTTTGTATTTCCTTCCTCTTCGTTTCCCACTTCCCGCGCGAATATGTTTTCCGTTTGTAGCACGGAGGATATCGTTATAGATACCTATCTTGCTAAAAGCATTGATTACATCCTTTATTTTCTTAATTTTCTCGAATTTATCATCAACAATAATTGGTAATGTCAGTTTATCGTCAAATTTATGTCCTCTCCTGGAAACGATTTCTTTATCTGATGTTGCTGCAATCGCTGAGTTGCGTGCGAGTAGTTTTTCCCTTTTGTTCATCTTTTCCTTCCAGTTTCTTGTTGCTCTTGGAGGGTGTGCTCGTCTACCTCCTACAACGCATGGTGCTAATGCTGCTGTTCTACCTTGTGTAAGCCTTGGAACGCGGGACCTACCTTGTCCTTTCCCAACGGAGGCTGTCGCGTGTCTTGTGCCTGCTAAAGGGCTTGCGCCGTAAGGTTGTCTCTTATTGGAATGAAGGACATTGAATGATTTTCTGATAATATCTGGTCGATAGTCAGTATCAAAGATATCTGGAAGATCGATTTTTTCTTTTTCAGCCCCATCTATATCATAAACGTTTACTTTGACCATGCTCTTACACTCCCTGTTTACTTGTTGTGGATATGTAGCTTATCTCTGGCTTCTTAATTTTGACACCACGTTTGTATCTTATTGCATCCCTCATGCTTATCAGTCGTTTTGCGGGACCTGGGATTGAGCCATGAATGAGAATATATGGATTTCTTACAAGACCATAATGTGGAAAACCACCGGTAGGGTTAATTTCCTCGCCCTTTTCGCCAATTTTCAAAATACGCTTATTATATTCAGTTCGCTGATGATATCCCATCTGCCCAGCCTGAGGGACGGTTGCCTGTATCCAGTTTGGATGCCATGAACCCGCCGTACCTATCATCCTGCGATGCTTTGAGTTTTTATGTGTTAAAAGTTTCACGCCCCATCTCTTGAC